>JAXHUT010000401.1:0-4945 GCA_034189405.1 Chloroflexota bacterium | reverse complement strand
TCGACCAGAATCTCCAGGTGCCGGATTTGGGAGCGGTGATTACCACCAGTGAAAAGCTAACGCCATCGATGCGCGAGGTGATGGAAGGGGCTTACGGCTGCAAAGTTTACGAGGAATACAGCACCGTCGAGAACGCCATCTTCGCCAGCGAATGTGAAGAAGGGCGTCTGCACGTAAGCCCTGACGTGAGTGTTGTTGAGATACTGCGGCCGGATGGTTCGCCCTGCAAACCGGGGGAGGTTGGTGAAGTGGTCGCAACCTGCTTCATGCGCTCATATCAACCCCTGATACGCTTCCGGTTGGGGGACCTGGCAGCCTGGGATCCCAACCCCTGTCCATGCGGCCGGCAGATGCCGGCGATCAAAGAGGTGGTCGGTCGGATTGAAGATGTTGTGACCGGTCCGGACGGCAGGCAGTTGGTGCGATTTCATGGTATTTTTACAGACCAACCAAATATCATTGAGGGGCAAATTATTCAAGAAAGCCTTGATTATTTCGTTGTCAAGGTTGTTCCAACAAAAACTTTCGGTCCATCAGACGTCAAAGATATGAAAAACCGGATGCATGAAAGGCTTGGTAGAGACATAAAAGTCCAGGTTGTTGAAGTCGACAAAATTCCCCGCACAAAATCCGGAAAGTTTCGCGCTGTTATCTCAAAGGTGAAATAGCTATTGGAATACACCTTTGTCTCCATTCTGATCCCAATCCGCAACGAAGCGGATACCATCCGGCACTGCCTGGATGCCGTCCTGGGGCAGGACTATCCACCTGAACGAACTGAAATCCTGGTCGCCGATGGCATGTCCGATGACGGGACACGTAATAAGTTAGAAGCCCTGCAGGAACAGCATCCGAATTTATATGTTTTTGATAACCCGAAAAAGATCGTGCCGACAGGGTTAAATATTCTGATCGGGCAAGCAAAAGGCGAGGTCATTATCCGGGTGGATGGGCATACCATCATCAACCCTGATTATGTCCGTCAGTGCGTCAGGTTGCTCCGAAGCTCAGGCGCGGATAACGTTGGCGGTCGCATGGATGCCCGGGGCGAGAATTTTTTTGGTGAAGTTGTCGCCTTGGCGACCAGCTCACTCTTTGGGATTGGGGGCGCCAGGTTTCATTATTCTGATAAGGAAGAGTGGGTCGATACCGTCTACATGGGCGCCTGGAAGCGTGAGATCTTTGAAAAGATCGGTCTGTTCGATGAGGAACTGGTCCGGAACCAGGATGATGAATTTAATTACCGTTTGCGGAAATTTGGTGGGAAGATATTGCTTTCGCCTAAAATAAAATCTACTTACACGCCCCGGGGATCAATAAAATCATTGTGGAAGCAATACTTCCAGTATGGCTTTTGGAAAGTTCGAGTTTTGCAAAAACACCCAAAGCAGATGAGTCTTAGGCAGTTTGTTCCCCCTACTTTCGTGCTTGCTTTATTTATTGGGTTGGTTCTTGGTCTTTTTTCCCATTGGGGGAGGATTTTTTTGTTAGCAGTGATTGGATCATATTTAATTACAGATTTAGTTATTTCATTTAATATTTCCCTTAGGGCGAAGTACCTTCGGTATATTATTCTTCTTCCATTTGTTTTTGCGACGGTCCACTTCGGATATGGCTTTGGTTTTTTAATAGGACTTATCAAATTTTACAATCGCTGGAATGACGATGAAGGTAAAGTCCCTTTCTTGTCTGACGAAAGTATAAGTTACTAATGAAGTTTTTAGTGAAGGCAATGGTGCAAAAAGGTCTTTCTTATATACCTTTTGGTTCGGGATTAAATGAGCAGCTTCGGAAGAAAAATGTTCAGAAAAAAGTCCCGTTTAATTCCATCAGGCAATGTATAAAACAAATGGAAATTTTACATTCTGTGGGATTTAGTATTGGGAATAAAGTTCTATTGGAATTAGGTCCTGGCTGGAAGCCTGTCTATGCACTCATATACAAACTCATGGGTGTAAAAAAATATATTTAGTGGATTTAACCCGGCTAATGACCAGGGATTATTTTTTCTTAGCAGTAGATGATATTTCTGAACATTACGATCAAATATTAATTGAATTAAAACACCGAAATTTACCCCAAGATCAATTTAAGAGAAATTTTAAAGCGCTAATTGAGGGGATATCAATAAATGATCAATTTGATTTGCTTTTGTCCAAAATTGGGTTTGAATATTTGGCACCTTATGACGCAAGGCATCTTGGCTTGGCTGATTCCTCTATAGATCTGTATTACTCAAGAACAGTACTTGAGCATGTTGCAAAAGATTCAATTTCGGATATTTATATAGAAGCACATCGAGTATTAAAACCAAACGGTTACATGATCCATTTAATAGATATCGACGATCATTGGAGTTATTTTGATAAGTCAATAAGCCGGTTGAATTTCTTGAAATACAAAGACTCTGTATGGAATCTAATTAATTCTCCCATTGCTTATCAAAACAGGTTGCGTTCCAAGCAACATTTGGAGATTATTGAAAGTTCAGGGTTTAGTATTGAGAAATTTATTCCAAACATAAAACCACTAAACGCAGAAGAAATTGATCTCATTCGGGAGAAAATCCAACCTGAATTTTCCCAATATTCTGACGAGGAATTATCTATAGGCAGTTTTTATGTGTTAGCAAAGCCTTTAGATGATTGATAAAGCAAAGCTCATTTGGTGCTCATAAGAGCCTTGACCACCCTAAAGAACACCCGAGTTCGCCGCCATCCACGTGGGCTATGGTCTCGGCTTCTTGTTTGGACTTTTTAAATTCTGGAATCGATGGGGAAAAGCAGTTGATAGTTGATCCCACTTCGCGTAGCACTCTTCGAGTCACTTCGTTTCTGTCCCCTGTGGGTGTTCCACTTTGCCCCAGGACTTCGTAGTGGATAAGCATGCCATCTTCCGTAGGAGACACTTACGATATACCGTAAACTTGATCCAATAATCACAATAGATTACGATATACCGTAAACTATTGCTGATTTTAATAAAAGTTTACCGTGAGATTTCAGATAATTTCCCGAAGTATGTTCTGAGTATGGATCAAAATGATTTCAGTCAGGATGGGATCATTCACCGGAACATTCTCGATTGGCTTCTTGAGTGAGGGGAAGAGAATCGGCTACCAGCCACGAGCTACAACCTACGAGCTACCAGCTACTACCTGATATCCTGTCCCCAGTCACCAGTCCCCGGTCCCCGGTCTTATCGCTACCAGCTACGAGCTACAACCTATGATCTATAACCTTCCCCACATCCTCTGGTCCGCCTTCATCTTCATCGCCTCCAGCATCTCTGATCCGCTGTTTTTCTTATCTCAGGAAGCGGTTCATTTCTTAAAAAGGACCCGGTTCTTTGGTCAGAGTTTGCTGAACCTCACCTGGGCGATGTCGCATGTCTTTGTCTACGCCGTACTGGCGTTTTTGTTTGTTCGTGCCCTGGCTTATCACCGGCACTTCACGCTGCGATTATTCTGGATAACCTTTGCTGTCACCTTGTTATACGGGGTTAGCGATGAAATCCACCAGGTCTTCGTCCCGGGGCGGGGCTTCCAGTTGTATGATATCTTGATGGATGGGGTCGGTGCTCTGCTTGGGCTGGGGATCTATGCCCTCCATAACTTTAAACGCGCCCAAAAGCCCAGAGAACAAGCGTTGATGCTTTGAATGAAGACCGGGGACGATGCACCCTCCGCTTTGCTTCGGGTGTTCCGCTTCGCTGCAGGACACAAGACGGAAGACGGAAGACGGAAGACATAAGACGGGAGACGGCAAAAATCGTTCCCCAGTCCCCGGTCTTTCTCTTGCTTTCAGCTTTGAGCTTTGACCTTTGAGCTAAAATCGTGTTATAATATCCCACGCCGCAAATTAATCTATCATTAATGACTCATTTATTTTCGAAGGGGTAAGTTTTTATGGTGACTCGCTATGGAGCCAAAGAGGCTTCTCAAAGAGAAGGATTGGCTGATTTAAAGTCACAATCTCGAGTATGTATTATGTTTAAAAGCTTTCTCAAACGGGGTTTCGACATCCTTGTCTCCGGGTTGGGGTTGTTGATCCTATCGCCCCTCTTTGGGCTGATTGCATTAGCCATCAAGCATAATTCACCGGGGCCGGTCTATTATCGTGGGTCGCGCATCGGCCGTTTTGGTAAACCTTTTAAGATACTCAAATTCCGCACCATGTACGAACGCCCCGAATCCTACAATGGATCAAAGCTCACCGCCAATGGCGATGTTCGCATTGCTCCTGTTGGTCGGTGGCTGCGGGATTCCAAGCTGAATGAATTGCCGCAGTTGTGGAATGTGTTGATTGGGGAGATGAGCCTGGTTGGTCCCCGCCCGGAAGTTGAGGACTTTGTTGCGAAATGGCCGGAGGATGTCCGTCAAAAGATCCTCAGCGTCCGCCCCGGCATGACCAGCCCGGCATCGATTTTGTACCGGGATGAGGAACAAAAGCTCAACGGCGCCAACTTTTTGGATGATTACCTCAAGGATATCATGCCGGACAAGATGCGCCTAGATTTGCTCTATGTTGATAATCACACCTTCATCACTGACCTGGATGTAATTTTTCTAACCCTGTTGGCGGTGCTGCCTCGCATCCGCAAGGTAAAGATCAAAGAAAAAACGATATTTTCCGGGCCTATTTACACCTTTTTTTATCAGCATCTCTCCTGGTTCCTGATTGATTTTGTAATAGCATTTTTTGCGATGGGTATTGCTGGTCTTGTTTGGCGCACTCAAAACCCCATTCATTTGGGCTTTGGCCCGGCAATTCTTTTGGCTGTTACCATAGCATTATTGCTCAGCTTGGGAGGAACCCTTTTTGGGTTGCACCGTATTGTCTGGCGCTATGCCAGCCCGGTTCTGATGATCGACGTGAGCCTGGTTGTCGGTCTGACCTCAGTTATCCTGGTGATCGTGAACCACTTTTGGCTTGATAAAGTCGTG
>JAXHUT010000400.1:0-4276 GCA_034189405.1 Chloroflexota bacterium | reverse complement strand
TGCGGCATGAACAGTGCCAGAGGTGGTGGTGTCAGCGGTGGGGGGTCTTCAGGTAGGGTGCCAGCCCCTTCAAATGCCAACAGAATCTTCCCCTTTCTAAATCCATCAATGCGGTATTCGTTCGAAAACTTCACGAGAACTATCGAAAACATTGAGCCCTGGGTTTGGATAATGATCGTATTCCTGATCATACTTGTGGGGATTGCCATTGCAGTGCTCTCATTATTTCTTGGGGCTTTGGGCACAACGGGTGTGATTAAAGGCACAGCTATGGCAGATGACGCAGATGATGATGCCAAACCACTGTCCTTTGGCGAAATCTTTAAGGTGATTAAGCCCTATTACTGGAAGGTGCTCTTGTTGAATTTAGGACTGCGCATTTTGGGATTCGTTGCTTTCCTCATATTTGCGCTGCCGATTGTCCTTTTTACAGTCTGCACTTGTTTCCTGGGACTATTTTTGCTTGTTCCCATTGGATGGTTTATTGACTTGATGATTATCTTCACAACGATTGCTATCATAGAGGAAGATAAGGACGTCTTTGATGCAATCAGCCGGGCATGGCAGGTCATCACCCGTGAGATTGGTTATGTTGTAGTCATGTTCCTGATCTTAGGGATTGGGCAATTGATTATCAGCCTGATCATCCTCCTTCCCCTGATTATCGTACCGATGCCTTTGTTGATCAATTTATTTGCGACTGGTTTCCAAAGCGCTTCAATTGGGTTGATTCTCAGCATACTTTTGTTTTTGGCTCTGCTGCCCTTCTTGCTATTTTTAGCGGGCGTTGTCAAAGCTTATGTTCTGGCAAGCTGGACGTTGACCTACCGAACTTTGGTTGGGGAAGAGGATCTTAAACCCGTATTACTCAATCAGGAAGCGGCTGATCAAACACTGGATGAGGACCAAGAGGATTAAGTAATACCCCTTTTGAAAATTCCGATGTCATTCATAGGCAATAAAAGGGCTAAGAAAAAATACCAGGGGAAGCATCATTTCCCTGGTATTTCGCACATCCTGATTTTACTATTTGCCCTCCTAATTTTAATAAACACAACACAACAAGGATATGCCCAATGGGATCAACCGCTCCTTATTCAATCGCCTGACACCAGCCTTTTTCCGACAATCACCCTTCCTTTTAAACTCCCAATATCACAAAATGAATTGAATGCAGACCTGAAGACCGACCAGATAAGGGTTTATGAGGATGGTACATCCTACAAACCAGAATCCCTGGAAAAAGGTCGAAGCGGTGTCCATTTTACTTTGGTGCTCAACCCTGGAAGACAGCTGGATTTACGGGATGAGGACGGTGTTTCCCCTTATGAAAAACTGCGAGATGCCCTTGTGGATTGGTCGCAAACGCGAAGCTCCTTCAGCGGGGATCGCTGGTCACTGGTAAGCGATGCTGGTGTTGAGATCAGCAGTTCCAGTGATCGCACACTTTGGGTCAGTGCGCTGAAAGCATATCAACCGGATTTTCGCATGCTTGAACCAGATTTGTCCAGTCTGGAAACAGCCGTCGATTTAGCGAGTGAAAGGGTGGTGCCCTTTGGCGTTGACAAAGCCCTACTCTACATAACACCCGCTCCCTCAGCTACTCAGATAGAAGCCATTCAAGCCTTATCAAGGGATGCGCAGTCTGCTGGCATCCAGGTTAACGTCTGGCTGGTTGACGACGCATATTTTCTAACCAATGAGCAAGGGGGTGCTTTAATTAATTTGGCGAAAAATACCGGTGGAAATTTCTTTAATTTCACAGGAACCGAAGACTTCCCAAACCCAGAAGCCTACCTGACAAATTTGGGATATTATTTCAAACTAACCTACCAGTCCGGCATTCGTGAAACAGGGACGACCCCATTGAGAATTGTCATTACAACACCCTCGGGTGAAATTAGCGGTGAGAGTTCGCCTTTGTATATTGAAATAAAGCCGCCTAACCCGATCCTGGTTTCTCCCCCGGCAATTATCAGGCGGACTCAATTAGAGGGTGCGGGCGATGAACTTTCTCCAGCCACCCAGTCCATTGAAATCATGATGGAATTTCCTGATTCTCACCCGCGTCCACTCGTCCTCAGCCGGCTTTATGTGGATGGCAAGGTCGTAGATGAACGAGATACGCCGCCCTTTGATGTTCTTGAATGGGATCTGACCTCATTGACAGATCGGGGTGAGCACAGCATCCAGGTAGAAGTAGAGGATTCCTTGGGTTTCTCTGCTAAAACAATCATAACGCCTGTCCAGGTTGAGGTGATCCTGCCAGAACCCGAGGAAGGACTTGGGTCAAGGCAAGTTGAAATTTTCCTTTTGGGATTTGTTTTGTTGATATCTCTTGCCATCTTGATTTCATGGCTCATCCGTCGGTATTGGCAGACAGATCGTGTTAAAAGGTTCATCCCCACAAAGCTGAGGGAAGAAAGCAGCGCGGGAATAGATGTGTCACAAATGGCAGAAGAAAAAGGTCGCATTGTTGCTGGTTTATTCCCTTTAGAGAATTGCCCCGGAAATACAGAAGGTATGCATAGCTTTTCTCGTTCTCGGGTTTATATAGGAAGGGACGCTAAAAAAGCTGATTTAATCATTGACGATAAAAGTATCGATGACGCGCATGCGCTATTGCATCATGACGAAACCAATTTTTGGTTAAATGACCTGGGTACTAACTGCGGCACCTGGGTGAATTATAGGCGAATCAGCAGACAGCCGGTTCAAATTCAAGCTGGAGATATTATTCATTTTGGGAATTGTGGATTTAGATTTACAATTATTGATGCGAACACACCTCAAGTGACCGTCTCAAAATACGAGCCAGCCTTATGATTGAAGCAAAAAAACCTCATTTAGATATCAGCGCAGCCAGTCATCCGGGAATGACAGGGAAGCAAAATGAAGATCGTTTCCAGGTTTCGGCTTCTTGGGTCAGCCACAAAAAAAAGGTACCGTCAACCCTGGCTGTTTTATGCGATGGCATTGGTGGTCACAGGGCAGGTGAAATTGCTGCACAAATGGGCGTTTCCATCATTACTGAAACAATACTTAAAGGGGACACAAAAAACCCGCTTGAGATCATGGGCGAAGCCATCCGGCGAGCAAGCGCAGCGATATATACGGCATCGCAATCCGATAAGGGACGTACGGGAATGGGCGCAACCTGTGCGATTGCCTGGGTCGTCGGTGACAAGTTGTTCACAGCTAACCTGGGGGATTCGAGAATTTACCTGCTGCGCAAAGGGCATCTTGTCCAGTTAACCACGGACCATACATGGGTGCAGGAAGCCTATGATGCAGGTCTTATCGATGAATCGGAACGCGAAAATCATCCAAATGCCCATGTTATCCGCCGTTATTTAGGAGCAAAAAGCGAACCAGAACCTGATTTTAGGTTATGGTATTTTGAAGGTGAGCGCGATGAGGATGCTAAAAATAACCAGGGCATGCGGTTGATCGCCGGTGACACCCTTATTCTTTGCAGTGACGGATTGACCGATCTTGTGGAGGATTCTGAGATTCAATTGGTAATTAAAGAAAACCCCCTTGATGCTGCAGTAGAAATTTTAATTCAAATGGCTAATGATCGTGGTGGTTACGATAATACCACAGTGATCTTAATGGGTACTCCATCCAGGGGTGTTTTTAAGAAACCTCGAAAGCGACGACTTGTTATGGGGTGTCTGATCACACTGGCTTTGGTCAGCGCAATCCTAACGGCTGTCTTTTTCGGATGGCACAGGTGGCAAAACAGCCTTGAAGTATTAGAAATTCAGTCAGAGACGCAGACGATTGTTTCTCCAACCGAAACAGAGATTATTTTTCAACCAGAGACATCATTCCCGGCAGTTTCACCGACGTTCACGGTTGAAACGCCAACAGCTGAGATTACACCACAGCCATCGATCACCCCCTGGCCCACAAATACCCCATAATCCATATCATTTATTGAGCGTTTCATGTGCACCCTCAGGAAAATTCATAGTGCATTTTTATTGCATGTTTTTCTGAGGGTGCTATAATTAAGTTCCGCCTTGTGGTGGTTAATATTTAATGTTAGAATTTCAGACCGGAGGGATGGCCGAGTGGACTAAGGCGCCTGTCTTGAAAACAGGTGTGGGTTCACGCCCACCGTGGGTTCGAATCCCTCTCCCTCCGCCTTATCAATGGGGTATCATTTGTGTCTGGGGAGGTGCCAGAGTGGTTGAATGGGGCCGCCTGCTAAGTGGTTGTTGGGTGTTAAGCTCAACCGAGGGTTCGAATCCCTCCCTCCCCGCTAAAT
>JAXHUT010000040.1:0-2848 GCA_034189405.1 Chloroflexota bacterium | reverse complement strand
AATCGGCGGGATGAAAACCACATCCCGCCCTACGAATCTCACATCAATTCCGAAGCCATTAGCTTTAAAATCATTCAGAAAATTTTCCCGAAAGGCTGTTATTTGTTTTTCAACACCCTCCCCAATACCGTTTGACTCAGGTGGGATAATGTGTAAAATAAACACATATAAACACATATCCCAAAATTGTAGAGAAGAGAAGAGCCATGAATCAAGAAAACGACGAATTTAAAATAGAAGAAGAAAATCCAATCCCCGAGGAGCAGCCCGAAGCAGCATCAATCCCTGAAACACTCGAAACAGAGGAAATACCTGAACCTGTGGGGACACCTGGCGTGGTTGAAAAGCCCAAAATCAAAGAACCACCACCAGAAAAACCTGAAAAACCAGAAAAATCAGAACCCAGCAAATTCAAGAACTTTCTCAACAAAGCTTTAATCTGGCTTGCTGTGATTGTGATCGCCTTTGGCGCTGGCTTCCTGCTGGACCATTTCTTGCGTTACCAACCCCTGCAAGAAGATTTAAGACAAGCGCAAGCAGACCAGGCGCTTTTACAAGAAGACCTGGATGAAATACAGAACCAAATTGGGCAAATCACGCCAAAATTAGAGGCAGCCAACGCCAGGGTCTCAAGCCTGGAGGAAGAGCTCAAAATGGCAAACGCACGGCTGGAGTTTTACCAGGTGCTGGTGGATGTCAACAATGCCCAGCTCAAGTTATTCCTGGAAGATACTGAAGCAGCAGAAACCGCCCTGGCGGATACCCAGCTTAGCCTGGAGAAATTAGGCCCCGTTATAGAGGAAATTGACCCTGAACTTGCGGTGAGCCTACCCAGCAGATTGGAATTGATCACAGCAGGTCTTGCAAGGGACCCTGAAACGGCAAGAATTGACCTTGAGCTGTTCACCAAGGATTTACTGGCTCTGGAACCTTTGCTGTTTGAAGAATAAAGGCAAATTAACCCATAGCAATTCAAATTTGGCGGAATTGTCTTTATCTTATTTCTGCGTGCTGACGAGATACGCTTCTATTGATTCATAAGAGAACAAACCTAATAATTTGGTTCGTCATAATATTAGCCGTACTCTCCCTGGCAGCTGCGTTGATGATTAATTTCAGCGGTCTACCAATGGTTTTGATTCTCTCATTATTTATTCTATCGCTATCCATTTTCATTATTGGATATACGGTAGGCTATTTGTACGAACAAAGAAAAAAATAATGTTAATCTTTTTCGTATAAATTAAACCAAAAATGGGCGGAACAGGACTCGAACCTGCGACCTCTTCTGTGTAAGAGAAGCGCTCTAACCAACTGAGCTATCCGCCCCCGGAGAACAATATTATACCGTAATTACGCATAACGGGAACACCACACTTATGAAAATTCTACGTTTTTCAACGCCCGATCTCAGTCCTCGTTACGGCTGGCTCCATGAAGACAAGGTCGGTTTCATCGACGGGGATCCCTTCGATGCCTATCGTCGATTTGACCCCGATCTTCCAGTGGATTCGGTCAGGCTTCTACCGCCCGTTTTACCCGGAAAAATCGTGTGCGTCGGCCGCAATTACCAGGCACATGCCCAAGAGCATAATGCCGAAGTGGGCGACATTCCCACATTATTCCTCAAGCCTAACACCAGTCTAATCGGCCCGGGTGACCCGATCATCTTGCCGCCGCAATCCCAACAAGTGGAGCACGAAGCCGAATTAGCTGTGGTTATCGGCAAACGCGGCCGCTGGATCCAGCCGGAAAATGCAATGGATTATATTTTTGGGTACACCATTGCCAATGACGTCACTGCCAGGGACCTGCAGCGAAGTGATGTTCAATGGACGCGAGGTAAAGGCTTTGACACCTTCTGCCCCATTGGCCCATGGATCGAGACTGATTTTGACCCCGCAGATGCATTGATCACCTGCCATGTGGGTGACCAGCTGCGACAGATGGCTTCCACCCGGGATATGGTCTTCACCGTACCACAGCTGGTGGTGTTCATTTCTTCTATCATGACCCTCGAGCCAGGCAATTTGATATTGACCGGCACCCCCGCCGGCGTCGGTGAGCTGGTCGCGGGATTAACCGTCGCCATCAACATCGAGGGCTTGGGAACATTGGTCAATCCTGTAATCAGCGAAAGCCAGCATCTCTAATCTATCTTGCACACAACAAGTCTAAACAATTCACTACTCACTACAACACACTATTCTCTACTCACTATTCACTATTTTCCACTGCCCAATTGACTTTTACTCGCGAGCGGGTTTAATTAAGACCATGAGCGTCGGAATTCTAACCCTTACCCTCTACCTGCCGGATTGCCGCTCCCTGAAAGCCAAGCGCCGCCTGGTCAAACCGATCCTGGCACGGCTTCACAAGGAGTTCAATGTCTCCGTTGTAGAATACGACCATCTCGACTCGTGGCAGTCCTGCCAGTTGCTAGTAGCATACGCTTCCAACCAGGGCGTGCAGACAGAACGAACACTCTTGAAGGTGATCCAGTTTTACGAAAGTCACTGGCCTGATTTGCCGTTGACCGACGAAAAGATCGAAATCATCATCTAAACAAAGGAATACGATGGACTTAGGACTCAAAGGAAAAGCAGCCCTGCTCACCGGTGCCAGTCGCGGGCTGGGCTTTGCAGCAGCAGAAGCGCTTGCACAAGAAGGCGTGGATATTGCCATCAACAGCCGAAATGAAAAGCAATTATCAAAAGCTGGGGATAAATTGGCAAAATATGGCACACGGGTGATCTCGCTGCCCGGTGATCTTACCGACCCGGAAACGCCGGCGAATTTGGTCGCCGCTGCATTTACTGCGTTGGGCAAGCTGGATTTACTGTTCACC
>JAXHUT010000004.1:0-6275 GCA_034189405.1 Chloroflexota bacterium | reverse complement strand
CCTTGCCGTCTAAAAACAAGGGGGTTGAAATTTTTATAAGTAAAGACTTACAACAAGGGATCAACGACCACCCGATCCATGCCAAAAAGGACTTTACTGAAAAAGCGCCTGTCATAACCCGGCAGTTGATGATAGACAGGGCTTAGACCGTCTGAAATTATGGTGCGGAAAAGAAAAAATTAAGTCAATGGTGGCGGCGGTACCGGCAAATCTTCTTTGGCGGTATCGATCCACTTATCGCCCTCATCGATCAACATTACCGGGATATCATCAACAATCGGATATTTTCGATTGCAATCCTGGCAAATTAACCAGGTTTCTTCGTATTCTTCTAATAAACCTTCTTTTTCCTGAACACAGTTGGGGCAGCGAAGCATTTCCAGTAATTCTCTATCGATCATCGGTCCTCCGGTTATTTGTGCATTATTTTGAGCGGCAGTTTATCTCTTTCCGTAATGTTGCCAATTTTTAAATTATTTTAAAATTTTAGCGCGTCGTTCATAAAACGGCAAGATCAATTATCTCCCGATTCGGGGATATCTTCCGTCCCTGGACCGTATTCATAAATTGCTTGCCAGGGTTGGAAACGAGTAAAAAAAGCATCAGAGAAATGAACTTTATCATCTTTATAAACCGTACGGGTGATATTGATGTCCGCGCCATCTGCTGCGTAGTCAACCTTCTTAATTTCACCTTTTGCGAGGTCCGGGTTTTCCCGATAGAGGTCTTCAGGTGCGTCCACAACGTTCGTCGGTCCGGTGGTATGCCAGTCCACGGTACGACCATCATCGGTAGAATAAAACTTCCAGGTCAGGGCAACATTACCCGTCACATAAGTTTCCATTAATAACCAGTGATCGGTGTCGTTGGTAAATTTTAAGTCCACGATGGGCACATAGACCGTGGCGTCAAAGCCAGCCCAATCGGAATTCCTACGTCCGCCATATTCCATTTCATAATAGCTAACACGATAAGCATGGGGATGACGCTCTACAATTGGGAAACCAGCAAAAAATGCCGTTCGGAAAAGGGTTGTGCTGACCTGGCACACGCCGCCGCCCACGCCCTGGATCGTTTGCCCGCCATAAATGATCAAGGCTTCTGCATAACCATTCTCCAGGCTGATATTATCGAGGTTGTTTGCCATTGAGAATGTGGCGCCGGGCGGCACTAACAAGCCGTGGAATTCCGCAGAGGCGGTTTTGATGTTTTGTATCCTGGCTGCATCTGACCCATAAAAATAAGTCGTTTGTTCCTCAACCAGTTCAACTATCCCCAGGTCTTCACCCAATGTCTCATCGGTCACCTCCGGGGTCAATACCTCAAACTGCAGAACGACTTCGTGACCACCCGATTTCAAGGTATCACTAATACTGACAAGGCTGGCATCCACATCAAGATTGCGCCCAATGGTGGCGGGTTCAATCACCTCTAAAGCACTTGTATCGTCGTTGAAGATAAATCGGGCGTTGATCGGTTCAGTATACAGCTCCGGTTTCAAACTATCCAGGTAAATTCGGAACATATCCTCATTGATGGCAATTTGAAATGCGGCACTGCCGTCTTCATCATCCTTTACACGGCTGATAATCAGCATGTCTGCCAATTCATCTGGTGGAATCACCCAGGTTTCTTCCTGACCATCCTCAACAGGAGCTTTCATCACAAGAGGTTCGCTGAGCATTTGTCTTGCCAGTTCTGCCTGTGGACCAACATCCAATATTCCGGGTTCAAAGGCATCAACAATAAGGGCTACCTCTCCACTTTCCATGGCTGTCACCCTTGGCGTGAGATTAGAAAGGGTGCCTAAAATATCCAAGGTCAACCCTACCTGCCCTTGCTTCACAATCACTTCTGAATTTTGTAGATCCAAGGATGCTTCTCGAAGGGGTATGTCAATGGATTCAGCAATGCCTTGCAAATAAGATAAAGCTGCCCTCTGGTCAAAAAAGGCAATCGGCGAGAGGTGCACCCCGTTGAACCAGGCTTGTCCTCGTTCAATCCAATTCTGTGTCAGCCAGTTCCCTCTTCCGACATCATATGCCTGCTGAGCACTGGCATTGGGGTCAAGCAAATAGCCAAGATCAATTGGCCGGGCTTCCCAAACCTGATCTTGATAAGTCAAGCGCAATTCTCCCTGGTAAGTATAGGACAGCGCCTCCCCCAAATATTGACTAGCTTCTTCAAGAGTCATCCCCGATAAATCCTGTTGATGTAAATACACCCCGGGGAAAATTCGATCTGCATACTTAATCTCAAAACCAATCAGAGCCACCAACAACAAGGCACCAAAAACAAGCAGGCTTAAAGGCACCGCCAGCATTAATTTAAGTAGGGTATTCTTTTTCATATCGCTCTTCACATCTTGCGTCATTGTCACCCGATTATACTCCAAGCAGATAAAAAATCCCTAATCTAGGGGCCTGATACAAATGTCGCCATCAACATACCGATATTCAACCGAAATTAGCAAGATTGCATCCCCCGCTTTTTTTACCGTATAATTGGTACTATTAATTGAAGTTCATTCTAAAGGTGCTTTAATGACCCTGCACATGATTTTATTGTTGATTCTGATCCTAGCTGCCCTGGTTATGTTTTCAATTGATGTCATCCCGGCAGATGTTGTTGCCTTGGGCGTCATGATGATATTGATCCTGACAGGGATTATCCCGGCTGACGTAGCCTTTTCTGGGTTTGGCAGCGATACCGCCATCATGATACTGGGGTTATTAATCCTGACAGGCGCCCTGGTGCGGACAGGAGTCATTCAGATCATTTCTCGGCAAATATTACGACGTGTCGGTGACAACCAGAACCGACTTTATTGGGTCATCATGGGTACCGCCGCCATTTTAAGTGGTTTTATGTCTAACACCGCCACATCGGCATTTTTCACCCCAATGACTATTGGTTTAGCACGCCGTTATAAAATCCACCCTTCAAAATTATTGATGTCCCTGGCATTTGCGACCATTTTAGCCAGTTCGCTAACCTTGGTTGGCACATCAACCAATGTCGTTGTCAGCGGCTTACTGACCGAGTACGGCTTGGAGCCGCTGGGCATGTTTGAATTGACGCCGGTTGGCATCCCCATCGTCATCGTCGGGCTTTTATATATGTACTTTATCGGGCGCCATCTTATCCCGGCCAGAGATAAAGACTATATTGGTCTGACTGAGAGAATCCTCCCCTATTGTTCAGAGTTCAAAATCACAGAAGACTCCCCCTGGAAAGGCAAAACACTGAGTGAAATTGGTCTTGGTCAGGAATTTGATCTGACTGTCCTGCGGATTTTAAAGGAACCCGGATATCCTGTTTCGCCGCACGCCAACACCGTTTTGCGACAAGGTGACAAAGTGCTTGTCGAGGGGAATCGTGAAGCACTGGTTACCCTACAAGAACAGGAAACAATCAAATTCACAGGACAATTTAAAGATAAAAAGGATATTTCAAAAGATTTATCACTGGCAGAGGTCATCGTTTTACCAGGGTCACCCCTAATTGGACGCACCTTATGGGGCCTTAGTTTTCGGCAGCGTTACGGCTTGCAGGTTTTAGGCATCAATCGTAAAGGGGAAACCATTCGCCAGCGCATTAGCCGCACACGGATAAAAGTAGGTGACCAATTATTGATTCAAGGAGATCCCGACGCCATCCAGGGATTGAGCAATAACAACAACTTCAGAGTGGTATCAGCAAAACTTGATATCATGCCTGAGACAAAGAGAGCCCCCCTTGCCCTGGCAATTTTCATTGGCGTTCTTTTATTAGTGTCTTTCAATGTGCTTTCTCTGCCCGTCAGCGTTATGCTGGGCGTGCTGATTGCCTTCCTGACACGCTGCATCTCACCTGCAGACGCATATCGCCAGGTCAATTGGAATGTGTGGTTCCTGGTCGCCAGTATGTTAGCCCTGGGGCAGGCGATGGAAATTTCTGGACTGGCAGCATTATTAGCTGATCAAATTGTGATGTTGGTCGGTGCATCTCATCCACTTTGGCTCCTTGCAGCTTTCTTTTTCTTATCCTTAGTCTTAACACAGCCCATGTCCAACCAGGCAGCCGCGGTTGTTATTATCCCAATTGCATTTCAAACCGCCTCCCAATTGGGGTTTAACCCCCGCACCTTCGCCGTCATGATCGCGGTCGGCGCCAGCTGCTCATTCATCACACCTTTGGAACCAGCCGCATTAATCGTCTACGGCGCAGGGAACTATCGCTTCTTCGACTTCATCAAAGTTGGTTCCATTTTGACGGTGTTGATATTCCTGATCGCCATTTTTATGGTCCCCTGGCTGTGGCCTATTTAATTCCCCGGACTTTATCGCTAAAATTTTATTCTGCGAAGCAAAATACACCGCAGCTTGCTGCGTGGATTCTATGTATCAGGCAAAACCTGTTCCGAAAGAGAAAATTTCTATCCTCGCCGCAAGCGGACGGGGATAGAAATTTCAAGGTTTTGCTTATTTACTGGTTTTCCTCTGAATGGATCAATAATTGTTCTGCTTTTGAAAAAACCTGTTTGCGAACCAAAACAATGGATATGATCACCGTAATGCCTACGGTCACAAAGATGGATCCCGAAACAACAAATTGATAGAACCCTGCATACGCCGGATTCTCCCCGGATAGAAGCATGCCAGACATTGCACCTGGTATCCAAACAATGCCCAAGGATTGCAAACCATTGATGTTTGGAATCATGGCAGCTGTTACAGCCCGACGGGCATAGGGACCAACCACTTCTTCAGGAGATGCACCTAATGCCAACCCTGCTTCTACCTGCCCTCCATGCGAAACCAGCTCTGAATGGAATCGTTCAAGCATCAATGCGTTGGCATTCATCGCGCCGTAAACCATCATGCTGCCAATTGGTATTATGGAGGTGAGGTCCTGCTTGATCACGCCTAATAATGTCATAATGAGGATGACCGACCCAGCGCCAGCACTGATCCCTGCTAGTGATATCCACAGGGCATTGGGGATAGCCTTAATGCGCTGCACCGTAATAAAGCCGGCTGTAATAATCATCACCAGGATAATCGGTATTGAAATCCACAGATCAGCGCTAAAAATCAAAGTCAACAAAAAGCCCACCGCAACGATCTGAACCAAGCCGCGACCCAAGCCAACCAGGATATCTTTCTTTAATCCCAACCTTAAACGTATTGTCAAAGCCACCACAATCAAAGCTGCCGCCATTGTCACGCCTGCCTGGGCAGCCCCCAGTAAGATTTGATTATCAATCCATCGACTGAGCATTCAATACCTCCTCTGCTGGCCCGTCTGCGATCAATCTTCCATCTTTTAGAGAAAGCACACGGTCTGTCATACGCATCACCTGGGTTCGATCGTGGCTGACTAAAATGCAGGTGACTTCCCCGGATTCCAGCACAGACAGGATTGTCTCTTCCACTTCCTGCTTGGCAGCCTGATCCAGGGACGAAGTCGGCTCATCGAGAAGCAGCACTTCGGGTTTGTTGGCTAATGTCCGTGCTAGGTTAACGCGCTGCGCTTCTCCGCCAGACAATTTTGAAACATCTCGATCAGCAAAACCTTCAAGATCCACCCCCAATAATAATTCGCGGAGCCGCTCATCATCCAGGCGTTCACCCTGTGCCGTCGGCCCAAACCGAATGTTTTCAGCCACACTGCCGGGAAATAGATTTGGCTGCTGCATCACCATGCCTAATCGGCGCCTGAGCTTGCGGGGTGAGATCTGACGATAGTCCTGCCCTTCCAGGTAAACCGTCCCGGAGCTTGGCTCGTCCAAACGATTCATCAATCGAATCAAGGTGCTTTTCCCTGCACCGGAAGGCCCAAAAATTGCGATTCTTTCCCCGGCTGTGATCTCAAAATTGATGTCTGAAAGCAGGACTTGCCCATCAACTTGATACCCTAAACCCTCAACCCTTAATAAAGCGGGGTGCTTATTTCCGTTACTTTCCACAATCACCTCTAAAAATATTCATCCGGTTATTCTCCTTCCTTTACTGTGAGCAGGGGTTGAATCAAGCTTAGTATTTCATCAACCGAGAGAAAAGGGCCATACTTGATATTGCGCAGTACCCCATCCTGATCGAGGACAAAGGTCTCCGGTACCCCTTGGACCTGGTATAAATCTGAAATTTCACCGCGCAAATCTGGCCCATTGAGATAGGTCACACCATAGTCTTGAAGAAAGGCGCGTGCGGCTGGCTCGGTATCCATATAAGCGACCCCCAGGAAAAGAGTTTCACCAGGTGCCGCAATTTGGAGTTCTTGCCAGGCTTCTT
>JAXHUT010000399.1:0-9731 GCA_034189405.1 Chloroflexota bacterium | reverse complement strand
TCTTCTTTCTTCGCGCGATAAAAAAGCCATTGACTTGATATCCTTTTCGTCAATGGGCTTTAATCAACAAAACACACCCCACATGGGGGAGATATCGTACGCTTTAGTAATATTATATACCAAATTCATCATAACAATAGCATTTAAATGTTAATATTTGATAAACGTTTCTAACAAATCGATTAAAATACAGCTTCTTAATTTCAATTTTTTTGATTACGTTGCCTGTCTCAAGCCAACACCATCCAATAAGGCGCCACAATTATTACAGCGACCAGCAATGTCCAGTCCAACCAAATGAGTCGAATAACCACGTCGAGAAATCAATTTTTGACCACAACGCTTGCAGTATGTATCATTGTTACCATATATATTACCTATGTAAATGTAATTCAAACCAATCTTTTCTCCCATTTTTTTTGTCTCGTATAACAAATTTTCACCCGTTGGCGCCCGACCTTCCATCTTATAATGTGGAAAGAAACGACTTAAATGCCATGGCGTTTCTGGGCCTAAATCCTCATAAATAAAATTTCCTAATTCTTCCAATTCTTCAGGATCATCATTGACTCCCGGTACAACCAATGTCGTAATCTCTAACCAGATATCCAGAGATTTCATCAATCGACAACTTTCCAATACGGGTTCAAGCCTGCCTCCCATCAAACGGCGATAAGGCTCATCACGAAAAGCTTTGATATCCACATTTGCAGCATCCAGATATGGCGCAATCATTTCTAACATTTCCGGAGTCATGAATCCGTTCGTAACATAGATGTTCTTAATACCTGCTTCCCTAGCCAATTTAGCAACATCCAAGCTGTATTCAAAAAAGATCGTTGGTTCCGTATACGTATAAGCGATGGATGTGCAATTTCTTCGCAAAGCCTCGTCTACAACTTCTTCAGGTGGCACCCGCTGACCTTGGGGAAGATTCATAACTTTCGGCATCTGTGAGATTTGCCAGTTCTGACACCATTCACACCGGAAATTGCATCCAGGCGTCGCAATTGAATACGCTCGAGATCCAGGATAGAAATGATAAAGCGGTTTCTTTTCAACCATATCAACATTCTTAGAGATTAAATTGCCATATACGAGCGTATACAACTTACCGTCGTGGTTTTCACGAACACGGCATAGTCCAGGCCTACCCTCTCGAATCTTACATCGATGGGCACATAAATTACATTGAACTTGTTGATCCGAAAGTTCATCGTATAATAAAGCTTCATGAAGCATAAGGATGATCCTTGTGTGGTTGTTTCTATAAATAATAATAATCGAAATGGTTCGTCAATTCAAATTTTTGTAAGCTGTGAGGAGAAATGGGCTTTTCAATTGCGCTTTTACAATTCAAACCTATACGAAATAACACTGAAAAGAATATCCGAGAAATCAAGAAGTCGTTGGCAGGCGTTAAAGCGGATCTGATCGTCCTGCCTGAGTTATCAAATTCTGGATACCTTTATGACTCACCTGAAGAATTAGAACCTTTTAGTGAGGAAAATACTGGCCATGATCCTTATCTTAGTGCACTGATTGAACTGGCAAAATCGACTAACGCTGCTATCGTTACCGGATATGCTGAAAAAGATGGCGTAAATTTGTATAATTCGGCGATTGCCCTTTCTCCTAATGGGCCAATCACCAACTATAGAAAAACGCATCTCTTTGATCATGAAAAGACCTTGTTTCAACCGGGTGACACTGGTTTTAAAGTTTTCGAATGGAAAAACGTCCAGATTGGGATGATGATTTGCTTCGATTGGATCTTCCCAGAAGCATGCCGATGTTTGGCATTGGCGGGTGCACAGATCATCGCTCATCCTGCGAACCTTGTGTTACCCTTCTGTCAGAATGCAATGATTACACGATCATTAGAAAACAGAGTCTTCACAGTCACGGCAAATCGAATCGGCAAAGAAAAATTGGCGGATGTTGCGTTGAACTTCACCGGTATGTCTCAAATCACCGATCCATCCGGCGCAATTCGATACAGAGGACCCCAGAAGAAGGCTACGCTGCACGTCATGTCCATCAATCCAGGTGATGCTTCAGATAAGAAAATAAATGCTCGAAATGATTTATTCAATGATCGTCGGCCGGAAATGTATTCATTAATCACAAAATAGCATCCTTTACATTGCGGCAAATTTCCAACAATTAACAGGAAGGGACCAGCAGCCAATTTGCTGGTCCCTTATTCTATTTAAAATTGTTACATTTTGGTTTTTCTAGGCGCCAAATTTTTCCAATCGATTGGCATGCGCCAAAGCTAAAGGCATCAATTCGTAAGCAGGGAAACGCGAACCCAACCCACCTCTCAGGCAAGCGCGCTCGCCAAAGGTGTCTATGCCGTCCGGTCGGCACAATTTAGCATAGAACAACACAGGCACCGGATGCCAGCTGTGGTACTTCATCGCGCATGGTGTACTATGATCACCTGTAATAATTAATACTGAAGGATCAAGCGCAAGGATTTTCGGCAATAAAGCATCTACCTTTTCAATCTCGCCAACCTTCTTATCAAAACTACCATCTTCCCCATAACTATCCGTTTTTTTAATATGAACGAAAAAGAAATCATAATCGTTCCATTTTTCTTCGAGCAAATCGATCTCTTCTTCATAGGATTGGGATGCAGGTGGGCTATCCATGCCAACCAGCTTAGCAACACCACGATACATAGGATACATGGCAATGGCAAGGGATCTCAATCCATAAACCTCAGGGAACATCGGCCAATCAGGCCATTGCGCGAAGCCTCGCAAGAGAAGCATGTTGGCTGGACTCTCGTCTGCCAGGATCTTTTCCGCTTGACGCACAAATTCCTGCACAATTTCAGCTGCCTTCTCTGATTTTTTATCCAGGGCTTTAGCAAGCAGTGGCTTTTCACCTGTGACCTGAGGATCCGTTTCCTCAATATTTGCGCTCAAACCTTCACCACGAATTACTAAAAGGAAACGATATTCCTTAACTGTCCTCAAAAAGACCTCTACACCAGGGATATTAACCTTTTCGTTTAACAATTCGCACAATCGGTTTGAGACCTCTGTAGGAATCCTTCCCGCACGACGATCTATCACCCTGCCCTGCTCGTCGACAGTACAAAAATTTCCACGGGCAGCCACATCATTTTTTCGCAAATCAAAATCAATACCCAATGCCGAGAGTACACCGCGTCCCACCTTGTATTTCAGTGGATCGTATCCAAAAAGTGAGAGATGCGCCGGCCCACTGCCAGGTGTTATTCCTGTCCGAATACCCTGGTGCAACCCCAGCATGCTCTTTTTTGCCAAAGCATCCATATTAAGTGTGTTTGCGGCTTCTAATTCTGTTTTCCCACCCTCCTCCATCGGCAGACCGCCCAAACCATCCAAAACCAATAAGACGATTTTCCCGGTTTCATCATGCTTCAAAAGCGACTGTATCACATCAAAATCCATAGCAAATCTCCAATCCTTAATGTTTTTTTACTATTCTAGACCAATTCGTACAAAGTAATTATAGACCGATTAACAATAATTTTACAACTAAACGCATCGATGCAAAATATTTTCATTTTTCATAAATTAGAGCTTAGAAAAAACATTTGACAATCCATCTTTTTAAACAAAAATATCATTGTTCAATAGCTAAAAACTGATATGTTTTTTAATCCATCTTCTAAATTGACTTTAATTATGATGTAGTCTATAATTATTACCAATTATGTCTTATTATAGAGTTTGCTAGCTCAATCTAATAAAACATTAACACAGTCGATTATTTATGCATTTTCTCATCCTGAAAAAATGAGAACCTGAAAAATAATCAATTATCAAGAAATGGAGAAAATATGATGTACAAGAAATTCAAAAAAAATGTGATGCAGTGGAGTATTGGATTGATGGCAACGCTATTAATAGTAATGACACCATTAATTTTCATAAACCCCGTAATTGCAAAAGGTCAAGAAACCTGTCCAAAAACGGGCACTTGGGTGAAAAAGGATGGCCTCTCAGGCACACATTACACATATACAGCACCTGAAGGAAAGTTGATTGCAGAAACATGCTACAAAGCAGCGACATATGTAATTTATAACCTAATTACTCCCCCAAAAAAATCAGTGACGGTTACTTCAACCGTCGGTCATGATTTGAGTCATGCCAGTTTCAGACTTGTGAATAAACCCAACCCAAGCCCAATACCCACCAAAACATTTACGCCCACACCCACATTTACACAAACACCCACAGATGACCCCACACCAAGCCCAACACCCACTGAGACGTTTACGTCCACACCTACTTTTACACAAACACCCACAGATGACCCCACACCAAGTCCAACACCCACTGAGACATTTACGTCCACACCTACTTTTACACAAACACCCACAGATAAGCCTACACTGAGCCCAACGCCAACGGAAGAATTAGAATTTATATCATTAAGCTTGTCTGGAATTTGTTCGGACAGCGTCACAAGTATTGGCGTGTTACAGCTAAGCGAAAATACCATCACATGGTCAGTGAATAATGAAAACAACCAGCCAATCTCCTTCAATTGGTCAGCCAATAACGGCCAGAGCGGTTCAGCCACTGCCCCGGCAAATGGCGGTACTAGTTTTATTACAGATATCGATGGCTATGCTGTCTTGTTAGAATACAGCGTCAATAACGAAGTTGTGCAAGAACAAGCTTCTATTGAACCCTGTGAACCTCAGCAGGAGACTGAAGAACCTACACCTGCACCCTCATCTACACCTACAGAGGCTCCAACAGAAGAAACCACAGAAGAACCAACCACGCACCCTACAGATTCCCAACCTGACCAACCAGCAGGCGGTAGTGGACCTTCACTTGTGACAACAATTATCCCTTTTATGATTGGCATATTTGGTTTTGCTGCAGTTTCGACGATTGCGCTAAAGAACAAAAAGGAGAAAATTTCCTAACAGAATTCACCCAAATTTACCTTTAAACACCTCCAGTGGCGTCATTCACTGGAGGTGTTGGGCAATGAAAGCAAACCTTCAATGAGAATTTTCCGATACCTTGCATTAATAATTATTACATTTCTGCTGACAGGATGTATCTACCCCGAGGTGAATGCAGAGACGTCTCAACCATACGACCGTCCGACAACAACCACCCCAACGTTACAAGAAGTCGAAACTACAGAATTGGAAAATCCTCCAGTTTCTGATTCAGTACCACTTCCAACTAAATCCTTACCCACGAACCAAATCACTTCAGATCCTTTTCCAGATCTATATGGTTGTAAAATGAGAATTGAATTTACATCGGGGCCACTAGAAAATCAGACCAGCGAATTTTCAGTACTTGACGAAACTTATTTTCAAGACAAAGGTGACAACTTCGCGGTTGGAAAAGGCACAGCTATCTATTACGAAACACAACCTTACCTGATACTCCATTCATCCTATGTCAACGGAAATATGCTCAAACCAATGGAAGCAGAATTTCTCCGGAAGTATTTAGAACATTGGGGGGAAAATGGAAATAAATTCATTCAAGAACACATTGACTCCCTGATTGGATCTCAGGTCAACTGGTTTTGCAATAATGACTTGATTCTCGATACCACAATTAATGGCATTACCAGACTTTCTCATGAAGCTTCCAACAGATTATGGTTGCGACCCAATGAAATAGAAGATATTTTAAAGGATAAAGAAGGACTGACCTCAGAATGGATAGGAGAAATTTCATCGACTAATGATTCTTCGTTATATCTTGGATTCTGTGGCTGGGGACCGCCATCGATTGATAATGGAAGGTATACGTATTATCGGTATTTAATCAACTTCACGATACAAAATCAGAATTAATTGCTAATTTCCCCTATAATCCAATTTACATTGACACATTCCCTGACTTAAGGTAACCTTTTTGCTGTCAATCACACCATTTAAAAAGAATTAATGACCACGATTTACGACAGCGCTAAAAGAAAACACCCTGCCATTGAAGAGCTTATTGCTCTATGGAAATATCGCGACTTGATCTATCAATTGGTTCGCAGGGATATCGTTGCCCGTTACAAACGTTCTATTTTGGGTGTCGCCTGGACGATGCTTAACCCGCTTGGCACGATGCTGATCATGGTGGTCGTATTTTCTCGTGTTTTTCGTGGCACCGAAAATTATGCTGCTTACGTTCTTACTGGCGTCATTTGTTGGACCATGTTTTCGCAATCAACCAGTATGGCGATGAATTCTATGGTCTGGGGCAGCCAGCTTATTAACCAAATTTACGTACCAAGATCATCATTCGTGGTGTCAACGATCTTGGCAAGCATGGTTAATTTTGTAATATCTCTCGTGCCACTATTTTTTATCTTTGCAATTACAGGCGTTCCACTCAGACCATCCGCCCTGCTACTACCTGTATATATGCTCTTTTTATTTTCATTTTCTCTAGGAGTCGCATTATTGTTATCTACACTGGCGGTGTTCTTCCCCGATATTGCGGATCTATATCCAGTCATTTTGACAGCCTGGATGTACCTTACACCCATAATTATGCCCCTCGAATTTTATCGAGAGATTTTAGATGGCATTCTCTTATACGTTAACCCCTTATACTACATCGTTAACTTATTCCGAATTCTTATGCTGGATGGATTTGTCCCCCATTTACAGACATGGGTTGCGACTGCTGTAGCTTCCTTTGGAATCCTCATCATCGGATGGATATTCTTCTGCTTGAAGGCTGATGATTTTGCTTACCACACCTAATACAATGACAAGAGAACCCCAACCCGATAGTGCAATCTTCTTAAATAATATTTCAGTTCATTATCGCATACCAAATGAAGTTATCAGAACATTTAAAGAATACATGATTAAGCTTGTTAAACGAGAAATTGACCATGAATTCTTCTCAGCTTTAAAGGAAATCGACCTCGATATCAAGAAGGGCGAGATTTTTGGGATCATTGGTCGAAACGGTGCTGGTAAATCTACCCTGATGAAAGTCATATCAAGAGTATTAATTCCAAGTGAGGGAAGATTGTGGATAAAAGGCCACATCAGCCCTTTACTGCAGCTTGGTGCTGGATTTCATCCGGAACTCACCGGTCGAGAGAACATTTATCTTAATGCAACGCTCCTGGGACACTCTCACAACGAGATAGAAAACAAACTGGATGAAATTATTGATTTTGCAGAAATTGGCAATTTTATTGAAGCACCTTTGCGAACATATTCCTCAGGGATGCAATCAAGGCTAGGATTTGCTGTTGCTACAGCTTGGCAGCCCGACATTCTGATTTTAGATGAGGTCCTATCCGTAGGAGATGCTGGTTTTCAAAGAAAATGCATCCATCGCATGGGGAAATTCAGAGATAGTGGCGCTACTGTATTGATGGTTTCACACTCAATCAGCCAAATAATGGAGATTTGCGAACGAGCACTCTGGCTAAGTCACGGTGAGATAGAAAGCCTTGGCCCCGCTGATGAGGTATGTAACAAATACCTGGCAGCAACCGCAAGCTGATCGTTGATCAGCTTTTCATTTGGGAAAAAATGATAATAATAAACTTCAATAAAATAACAAAATCATCTTTCTAGTTGTTGGTCTGTTATAATTTAACCTGAAAAATATAAATCGAATCGCAATTATGGAATTTATTAATACAAAAATACCAGATGTAGTAGTTATCCAGCCTAAGGTTTTTGAAGATGAACGCGGCTTTTTCATGGAATCTTACCAAAAACAATCTTTTTTCGATGTAGGAATCACCCATGAGTTTGTTCAGGACAACCATTCATCATCGCAAGCCTATACATTAAGGGGTCTACATTACCAGGTTACCCATACCCAGGGTAAGTTGGTCAGGGTGATCATTGGTGAGATCTTTGACGTTGCTGTCGACCTGCGGAAAAGCTCTCCACATTTTGGCAAGTGGGTTGGTGCGCACCTCTCCGCAGAAAACAAACATCAACTCTGGATACCGCCAGGTTTTGGACATGGCTTTATTGCCCTTTCACCCCGCACAGATGTCCTCTACAAAGCGACTGATTATTATGATCAACGAGGAGAGCGCTGTATACGCTGGGATGATCCCGATCTATCAATTGATTGGCCAATCCCCGAGGGGGTCACACCATTGGTTTCTGAGAAAGATGCATCCGCACCATCATTTAAGAAAGCAGAGGTATTTTCATGACACGTAGACTCCTTGTAACAGGCGGCGCTGGTTTCATCGGCTCTAATTTTATCCGTTACATTCAAAATGTCTCGCCGGACGCCCAAATTACCAACCTAGACCTGCTGACCTATGCTGGCAGCTTGGAAAACCTGAAGGATCTACCTTTTTCCCAGAATCATCATTTTGTAAAAGGTGATATTTGTGACCAGGCGCTGGTTGAAAGTTTGATCAGAGAAAATCAAATCGATACCATCGTCCATTTTGCCGCTGAATCCCATGTAGATCGCTCACTCGAAGGACCTTCTGCTTTCATCCAGACGAATATTCACGGCACTTTCTCCCTGCTGGAAGCCGCCCGTAGTGTTTGGCTGAAAGAAAAAAGCCTTGATGTAAATAAGGTCCGCTTTCACAACATCTCAACGGATGAAGTCTATGGCACCCTGGCACCAGGAGACCCTGCATTCCAAGAAACCACACCCTATGCACCCAACTCCCCTTATGCAGCCTCCAAAGCCAGCAGTGACCATCTGGTGCGGTCCTACAACCATTCCTTTGGCTTGCCGGTCACGATCTCCAACTGCTCAAACAACTACGGCCCTTATCAATTCCCTGAAAAATTAATCCCGCTGATGATCCTCAATGCGTTAACTGGTAGACCGCTTCCCATCTATGGCGATGGTATGCAGATTCGTGATTGGCTATTTGTTGAAGATCATTGCGAAGCTATCTGGACCATCATAGAAAACGGCAAAGACGGTGAAAGTTACAATATTGGCGGCGAAAATCAACCCCCAAATATTGAGATTGTGAAAACCATATGCCGTATACTTGATGAAAAAGATTTGCCTTCAGGGAATGCACCCCATGAACAATTAATCACTTATGTAAAAGATCGTCCAGGACATGATCGGCGATATGCGATGAACATTGATAAAATACACCATGAGTTAGGATGGCAGCCAAAGCACGATTTGGCACAGGGGTTGAAAGACACTGTAAATTGGTATTTAGAAAACACCGATTGGTTAAATGCTATTATTAAAGAAAAAGATTATCAAAAATGGGTCCAAATTAACTATCAACAGAGAGGAAACGCATGAAAGGCATTATCCTTGCTGGGGGAAAAGGCTCACGCCTTTATCCACTTACACTCGGCGTCAGCAAGCAATTGCTGCCCGTATATGACAAACCTATGATTTACTATCCCCTGTCCATGCTCATGCTGGCTGGGATCATGGAGATATTGATCATTACCACACCTGAAGATGCCTCACAATACGAGCGTCTCTTAGGCGACGGCATGCAGTGGGGATTGAAATTTGATTATGCAGTCCAGGATAAACCGAGGGGGTTGGCAGATGCTTTCATTGTTGGAGAAGACTTCATCCAGGATCAATCTGTTGCACTTATTCTTGGAGACAACATTTTTTACGGCCAGGGTATGCCCACCACCCTTAAAAAAGCCGCAAGTCTTGAAAAGGGTGCCGTCGTTTTTGCCTACCCCGTTCATGATCCGGAACGCTACGGTGTGATCGAATTCGATAAGCAGGGGAATGCTCTCAGCC
>JAXHUT010000398.1:0-11020 GCA_034189405.1 Chloroflexota bacterium | reverse complement strand
GCTCAGGAATTGTAACCATTAACGGAAAAGAGGTGCTGGCTGAACCAGACGTTCCAGAAACGGTGAAAAAATTATTATTTCGCCTGTCTTCAGGACACTAGTTTGAGAAACTCAGGTATTAGGCAATTAGGTATTAGGAACCAGGTATTATTGCAAGCTGGAATTAGGCAAGCAGTACATTGATATTCTTGTGGCAGTGTAATGTGTTCCCGATTACTTAAATCCTTTCCCTAAAAGGAAGGGACTTGTTCCCCTTCCCTTTAGGGAGGGGGCAGGGGGTAGGTAATCAGATCTTTCAAAAATTAGATATTAACGGATGGTGCTAATTTTTCATCGCTGACGCACATTAATCATTGATTTCTAAAGTTTACCCCCCTAGCCCCCCGCAGGCGGGGGGAATTGATTTAAAGTTTTAGCCTGCGCACTTCAGCCATGTAACGCCTCAATGATTGACAAACTAAACCTCAATCTTTTACCTAATCCTAAATCTCTTTCCTAAAAGGAAGGAACTTTAACCCCTTCTCTTCAGGCAGCGGTGTGGGTTTCTTCATTGATTATTTGTCACATAAAATATTGCAGGGCTTTGCGCAGTCGCGTTTCTGCATCAGCATTTTCGTCCTTGCCCAGGGATTGCAGTGCAGCTTGTGCTTCCACAATGGAATATCCCAGGGCTGTAAGGGCTTCCATCACCTCGGAATCGACCTCGTCCATCTTTGACGCCGTTTCCAGTGGTTCCATCGGCTGAATTTTCCCTTGTAAATCAAGGATGATCTTTTGTGCGGTTCTCTTCCCGATGCCGGGTACCCGTGTGAAAATCTCAGGTTGGTCGCCAGTGATTGCTCGGCGCACTGCTTCAGGGGTCAGGGTTGAAAGAGATGCCAGCCCGGTTTTGGGCCCCACACCAGCAACGCTGATCAGGTGAACAAACAAATCTCTTTCTTCAACCGTATTAAACCCATATAACGACAGGTTGTCCTCGCGCACAACAAGGTAGGTGTGAAAGGATTTTTTATTTCCCGGACGGCAGGTCATGCAGGTGTCTTCTGTAAGATTAAGCAGAAAACCAATGCCGTCCACGTTGATCACGATCTGACCTTCGAGAACGTGACTGATTTCGCCTGAAATAGATGCAATCATACGTTTGTTTTCTCCTGCTTTCGGGTTTGGTTGTAAATTTCATACAGCATTACAGCTGTGGCAGCGGCTAAATTTAAGGAATCGCTGCGCCCTTCCATGGGGATCGTGACCATGAAGTCACAAGCGGATTGCATTTCTGCTGAAAGCCCATGCCGTTCGCTGCCCATCAATAGAATTAAGGGGTGGGGATACTCAACACGTTGGTAATCTGTTGTCGCGTTGTTTGATGTGCCAACCAGGGTCATTTGATGGGTTTGTCCCCAGTTTTGAAGGGCTTCCCAATCAGCCTGTGCCAGTTCCAAGGAAAATAGGGCGCCCATGCTTGCTTTGACCGCTGTGGGGTCATAAGGGTCGGTGGCATGACCGAGAAGGATCACACCCCTGCATCCGACAGATTCAGCAGTTCGCATGATGGTGCCGAGATTGCCTGGATCGGAGACAGCATCCAATGCCACCCATAGATCATCCGGTCTCACAAGGATGCGATCCATGGATTGCCAGTTTTGCTTCACAACCGCACCTATCCCTTGGGGGCCTTCTTTGTGTGCGATTTTTTGATAAATTTCGGCACTGACATTAATCCTCTCCACATTTTGGAGGGCGGGGTGTTCAAGCAGCGAGCGGCCAAAATCGCTGACCAATAGGTCAGGTGCAACCACCAGCATCTCGAGAGGGGCACTAGTTTGCACAGCTTCACCCACAATGCGTAAACCTTCAATAAAAAACTGATTGGTCTCTTGCCGATATTTTTTTTGTTGGAGTTTACGGATTAACTTGACTTTTTGGTTGGAAAAGCTGGTTATGACCGTCATGTTTCGGCTTTCTGCACGAAATTATTGAATGATTGGTGGTTAATGTGGCAAATTGCCACGGCTAAGGCGTCTGCAGCGTCGTCTGGTTTGGGAAGGTCAGCTAGATGAAGAAGGGATTGCACCATACGTTGTACCTGCGACTTACCGGCGTTGCCGTAACCGCATACCGTTTGTTTGATCTCATTTGGCGTATATTCACTGATTGGCACCTTGCTCTGTGCAAGTGCCAGCAAAGTGACACCCCGTGCTTGCCCAACGGAAAAAGCGGTCCTTACATTTTTCTGAAAAAAAAGTTTTTCAACCGCGCTGGAGTCGACCTGATATTGTCCTAAAAGGTCTTTGAGTTCTTTGAAAAGGAGCGCCAATCGATCAGGATCAGGAATCCCGGGCTCCGTCCTGATGACGCCGTAGTCGATGCACTGGTAATCGCTGCGATCACCCGTTTGGATCAGTCCATATCCTGTGATGGCAATACCAGGATCAATACCGAGAACAAGCATCTTGCGCTTATTCGTTTTCCAATGTTTGGATGGCTTCTTCGGTGATATCCAGATTGGAATAGATGTTTTGGATATCATCGAGTTCTTCAAGGTTTTCAATGATTCTCATCACCTTGATGGTTTTTTCGGTGTCCAGGCTGATCTCTTGTTTTGGTAAGAAACGAATACCGGAATCCTCTGGTTTGACATTGGCTTTACTCAGGTGATCTGCAATGGATTGATACTTGTTAGGTGTACCAATAATCTCAATCAAATTGTCATCCTGTTTGATGTCATCAGCACCGGATTCAACCGCCAGTTCAAAAATGGTATCAAAATCATATTTATCACCAGGAATTGCAAAGTAAGTCATGCGCTCGAATTGCCAGCTAACGGATCCTGGGTCTCCCATACCGCCACCCGCTTTAGAAAGGATATGACGAAGTTCAGCAACGGTTCGGTTGCGGTTTTCCGTGACGCACTCAATCATCAATGCAACGCCATGGGGAGCATACCCTTCATAGAGGATTTCTTCGAAATCCATCCCTTCTTTATCCTCGCCTGTGCCGCGTTTGATTGCCCGATCGATGCTTTCCTTGGGCATGTTGGCTGCTTTGGCTTTATCAATGGCTAACGCAAGGCGTATATTCATCTCGGGGTCGCTGCCCCCTTCACGGGAAGCGATTACAATCTCGCGTGCTATGCGGGTGAAAATCTTACCTTTTTTGGCGTCCGCAGCACCTTTTTTACGTTTAATGGTCGCCCAATGTGAATGTCCTGACATAGAAACGTTCTCCTTAAAAATCCCAAAATTAATGACGAGGTTGTAACCACATAAAGATTATACCATTTACGCCATGAAATTGATGGGTTTAGCGTCATTTATTGATTAAACAAAAAAATTTTTAATTTATCTTAAGACAGCCTGCGTTCTAACCTATGCAGCCGGTAGGTCATTTTTTCCTGCCATTGAAAATGCTCATAGGCTGGCAGGTGATGCTCTTGAAGGATCTTTATTCCCTTTAAAGTCCATTCTTTAGCAGTTACAAGGTTTTTTGCACGGTGTTCGAAATATTTTGCCAATTCCTCGATGGCATAAAGGGCATTATTTTGTGCTGCTAATTCCCATAATGAAATGGCTTTTTCCCAGTCATCCTGGCGTTTGAGAAGGAAGGAATACCGTTCAATGGTATCCCAATACAGATCCTCAGGCATATCCGAATCCAGTGCTTTCTGATAGAGTTTTTGTGCCTGTGGGATGTCGCCCATCGTTTCAAAGAAGCGAGCTAATGCAACAACATCCTCAATATGGGTTATTTTTTCTGAATTGGGGTCACTTAGAAGGTACGCCATATGGCTGAACAAGGCTGCTAAGCTGAGAATATCAATGGCATTGTGATAAAAGATCCCGCCCATTGGGCTTGCATCCTGGGTCCTAAGATATTCAAAATACATCTCCGGGATCAAATAACCCGGCACCTCCGCCTCACCTCGTTGAACACCCAGGATTTGATTTTCAACGTTGGATAAAGTTCGGTTTTCCAATCGTATTCGCCACAGCCTTCTCGCTAAGGGTAACAGGTCAAAGTGATCAATATCGCTAAATGGGCTGGTCATTCCCATCAATGTATAGCGTGTATTCAACAGGGGGATGTCAAAGGATTTGCCGTTGTAGGTGACGACGGCTTTCATCCCATCCATAAACTCCGATAAACCGCCTAATAGCGCAGGCTCTTCCCCAGGATGGCGCATAAAGAACTGTGCAAGATGAAAGCCCTGATCTGTAAAACGGCCTAATCCAACTTCAAAGGCATAAGTTCCCGTGCCTCCTGAGAGACCGCTGGTTTCGGTATCGAGAAAGATAAAATCTTTAAGGTTGGTAGAAGACAAAGTGTTTGCCCCAGCCCACTGACAAAGCGTTTTGATCGGCTGTTCCCTATAAAGGGGTTTTTTTCCATGTTTGTAATCCCGCTGGTAGATTTCTTCATGGCAAAAAACTTGTCCATAGATCACCTCTCGAAATTGACCATCGATCACCGACTCGATGGGGAGTCTATTGGGGCGACTTTTATCAAATTTTGCTTCTTTCCCCATCGTGACCCCAAGGGCTTTGAGTTGTTCTGAGAGTGATTTCCAATCAGTCATTTCGGATTAATGCCTTAAGAATTGCAAGGGTTTCCGTCTTTCCGCCAGAACCTTCTTCCCCAATGGGTCCGACACAGGAGGGACAGCCTTCTTCACATTCACAATAAGTCAGGGTTTCTAAGGCTTGAGCGATTAATTGATCATGCATGCGGTATAAGTTTTCTGACAAGCCTAAGCCGCCGGGGATGTTGTCAAATAAAATTACCGTTGGTTTTCCTTCACCCAGGGTTGAATTCGGATCGTAATGCACATCAATATCCCCACCATCACACATCAACATCAGGGGGGCTAAACTGTGTAAAACGTAACTTAATCCAGCCATGCCGCTGTGTATTCGAACACTGATCTCAGCTTTATTATGGCATGATGGGCAGAGTGTTATCAGGTTTTGTAATTGATTTGCAACCTCCCGATTTGTGAAGCTGCGGAAGGGTTGGATATGATGGACGTGCAATGGGCGATCCACACCCAAAGCACCACAAACCTGGCAGCGATACCCATCGCGGTTTAATACATGCTGACGGATTTTCCCCCATTCTGATCCGTATTCGTTATGCCCTGAGTTCCAGAGCATTTGATCTTTGAGATTGTTCACCGTCTCATCATTTAATGAAATCCAATAACCAATGGTATTGAGATGGGTGGGCGGGAGGTTCACCTCACCGCTGCCCAGGAACTCATGGGTGAACCAGCGGATCTTGCGGTAACCGACAACTTTGGTGGTTACAAGGATTTCACCTAAAGCTCTCCTGGCACCCATAACCTGGGATTGCTTGTGTTGGCTTTTCTCTTCGACGCGGGTTTCTTTTTGCGCCTGTGTATAATAATCTACTGTTGTTCGGCGGAGATGTGCCACACCTGTATCGAGATCGAGGTTGTCAACCTGGTAGGCGGTGCCCTCGTGTAAATAAATCGCTTCGGGATGCACCATCCAATAAGCGCTGTTAAGATCCACCTGTCCGATGGTCTCGTTTCTATAGGTTCCTTTGACGATCAGGCTGATGTTATCTGGTGTTGCGTTCCGTAGTGAGATACCCGCTGCCGGATATTGATCTGCCATCCAATAAAAACGCTCCCCTTGGTGGTGCAATTGACCATCCTGGGCGAGTAATTCAAGAAAGGCAGTCAGTCTTTCAGCTGTAATTGCACCGAAGCCTTCACCCTTCTGAAACGGGAGTTCGAATGCAGCGCAGCGGATATGCTGCAGGAGAATGAGCAGGTTGTTTGGCGCGATCAAAGCGCGTTCAGGTGAGCGATCAAAAAAATAATCCGGGTGCCTTGCCAGGTATTGGTCCATAGCGGTGGCTGATGTCACCAGCACAGCAAGCGAAGGCGCAAGTTTACGCCCAGCCCGTCCTGCTTGCTGCCGTGCAGCTGCAATGCTTCCCGGGTACCCGATCAGCACAGCGGCGTCCATGCCTCCAATATCGACCCCTAATTCCAGGGCAGAGGTCGTCACGACACCCTGGACATCCCCACGACGCAAGCCTTCTTCGATTGCCCGGCGTTCTTTGGACAAGTACCCACTGCGATAACCGCGCACACGATTGGGATTTTGGCTGGTATCCCGCTGGCGAAGATAAGTCAGGATCAATTCTATGGACCGCCGTGTGCGGCCAAAAACGATGGTTTGAATATTTTCTTCAAGGAGCTCACCCGCCAAAAGAGAGCCTTCTAACAAAGAACTTTGCCGAATACCCAGTTTTTTATCAACAAACGGGGGATTGTAGATCAGGAAATGTTTCTCGCCATGTGGGGATCCATCCTGGTCGATGACGGTGACGGGTTTCTCGATTAATCCTTCAGCAAGGGCTTTTGGGTTGGCAATGGTGGCTGAGGTCAGGATGAACTGCGGTTGACTTCCGTAAAATCTACAAATGCGTTTTAAGCGGCGGATGACGTTCGCGACATGAGAACCAAAAACGCCGCGGTAAGCGTGCATTTCATCAATGACAACGAACCGTAGAGATGAAAAGAAATCCTTCCAAGCGGTATGGTGGGGGAGGATCCCGGTGTGGAGCATATCCGGGTTGGTCAGGATGATACTGGTGTTTTTCCGAATCGCCGGTCGAAGGTGTTGGGGGGTATCCCCATCGTAGATATTAACCTGGTCGATCTCGGGAATGCTGATTCCCTGGAGGGTTTCTTGAAGATTTTTTAGCTGATCCTGGGAGAGCGCTTTGGTGGGGAACAGGTAAAGGGCTTTTCCACCCGGAATTTTGAGCAGGTTGTCGATCACCGGCAGGTTGTAACACAGAGTCTTCCCGCTGGCAGTCCCTGAGACGATGGCGATATTATAGCCTTTAATCACCTTTTGAAAAGCCTGAGATTGATGTTCATACAGGGCATTGACCCCCATTGTTTGCAGCTGGTCTTTGAGCTGTGGCAATAGGTTGTCTGGAAATGTGGTTAGTGCTGCCGGCTTAGCGGCTAACACGCGCCATTCGACCACGTTTTGTGCAATCGTTTGATGGCTGCGCCACCTGCTGAGAATGGTTTTGATCTTATCGGTCATAGAATTCTTCGAATATTTGTTTTATTTATCATAATCTGTTTGGGGCAATGACGCAATATTTAAAGAGAAATTTATTTCATTCCACGGGATCCAGGGGTTGATAAAAAGCAATGGCTTATCAGGGGGCTGGAAAATTTATTAGCTGCTTTTCTTTGCAATGCGTGCTTATTGCATGGGATTCTTTAATGGTGGTGTATGGATTGTCTGTGAATATCGCGCGTGAGTGGACCAAAATTCATCTTGGATAGAAGAAGGGTATTATTTGTTTTTTTGAGCTTTGCGGATGATCCAATCGACCAAGGGATAAATGAGATTTCCCATAAGCCCGATCATGCGGTAGATCAATTTGCCCTCAAAACCGGGAATGATGACATACTGCCCTTTTTTTACGCCTGCCAGGATGGATTCTGCAACTTTTTCAGCGGAAAGCACACTGGCGGCGCCGGCAATGGCTTTGGTTTCGGGGGGTTTGAGGTCTTTTTCAAACGCGAGTTGAGGTGTTTCCGTATCTGGCGGAAAAACAATGTGGAAGTCAATCCCCAAGGGCTTCATCTCAGAGCGAAGCACATCGGTCAGCCCTCGTACGGCATATTTGGATGGGCTGTAAGCAGAATAGCCAAAAACCCCCACAAAACCTGCCTGTGACGAAATATTTACAATGGTTCCAGACCCTCGTTGGATCATATCGTCGATCAGGCATTTGATCACGTTTAAGGTGCCAAAATAATTGACATCCATCTGCCGGTGAAAGATGTCCAAGCCCAAATCCTGAAAATAACCGGGATAAGTCACGCCAGCAGCGTTGATCACAAGGTCCGGTAAACCTGCGAGGGCTGTCCATTTGGCTAATTTTTGAAATAAATCCTGGTAATCGGTGGCATCACAGGAGATAATATCGACTTTCTGATATTCATTGATGGCTAAAGTGGAAATCCCTTTCTGCGCCTTTTTGAGTTTTGTCATATCACGAGCGAGGAGGCATAAACTGGTCCCCTCCTGATACAGTGCTTTGGCGAGTGCCAGGCCAATACCACTTGATCCACCTGTGATAAGCGCCAGTTGGAAATCTTTCATTCTAATGGGACCCACAAGTGCTGCAAGCGCTCCCAGCGCATCCGGTGCAAGTGCTGCTGCCAGAAATGGGGCGACCTTGACTTGATGCGTTGAAAAGTGATATCTTGCGTGAGACATCCTGGGATTGACAATTGGTACAAGCCAGTCTCGTATCTGCATCCTTCATAGGACGAATGATTTCAAAACTTGTCTGGCAGTTCTGACATGTGTATTCGTAAATGGGCATAATCTTTTTTCCTGAGTAGATTTCTCGAACGGGATAATTTTAGCGCACCGGTATGCTCGGGTCAACTATATCTATAGGATGTTTTTTTCGAGGAAAAAAGCTAATAATCCGGCTGCTGGCGGGACGATGAAAGTGATCCCATATCGTATTAGCGCGAGTTTCGGATCGATCAAGGCGATTTCAATCGGCAGACGGGTCACAGACCATAAGGACCAGGCAGAGATGAATCCGACCATGGCTCCCATCCCAGCACCAGCTTTGTAAAACCCGGCTGCAATTGGAAAGGCGGCATATGGCGAGCCAGGGATCAAACCACCAGCCAGGCACCCGAAAAAGACGGCTTTAAAACCCGCTTGATTTCCCAACCAGTCTGCGATTAATGCTTTCGGGATCAGCACTTGAATTAAACCGGCTAATAAAAAACCGACCAGCAGGATTGCCAGATTGTTCCAAAGGGTCATCCCTGCCATTTTAATCCCATTAAAGGCTAATGTTTTATCTTTTATCAACATGAAAATAAGTAAAACAATGGAAATTGCGATAAGGATGGCGGTCGTCGTATCTATTTTAGGGCTCCAGTTTTTGTTTTTCATTATTCATAATCTCCTGTTCCTTCGGACAAGATCCATTATATGTTTGATCACTCAGAAGTCAGGGGGTTGATATCGCTTTGTTAATTGGTTTCATTTTGTTCGAGTGGTATAAACGCCAATGATTAATATTGTAAAGGTTTAATACGTTCCAGCGCCCCCTATTGATATCTTTCTTTGATGGCAGGGATCAAATACTCATGAAATGAGCGTTCACAGCCATAATCGGGTTCCCAATCCCAATCCTTGCGGGCGGCTGAATCATCCACACTTTCAGGCCATGTATCCACGATGCGTTGTCGGCAGTCATCGACTGCAAAGTTAATCTTCGCATCGGGAAATGCTTCCAGGACGATGTTAAAAATTTCCTGGGCGGAAAGACTGAAACTGGTCACGTTGTAAACCAGCTGCGACAGCTTATTTTTTGATGCTCTTTCCAAATGGACGAGGGCTTTAACAGCATCTGGCATGACCATGAATGGGATGGTTGTCTCGGGTCTTACAAAACACTGGTATTCTTCCCCTTTGGCTGCTGCGTGAAGCATTTCCGGGCCAAAATCGCTGGTGCCGCCTGTGGGGGTCGTCTCTGCACTGATTAATCCCGGAAAACGGATGGCGCGAAAATCGACGGTTTCTTGACCGCCACAATCAGCAGCTAATTGGCGATAGTAGGAGCTGTAATAGCGCCCGAGATGTTCGCAGTATAATTTATTGCACCCATACATTGTGGTGGGGTAATTCCATTCCCATTCCTTGACAGCACCTGCTTCTGATTTCACTTTCAGGTCCGGGATTCCAAAGGCAGCGATGGAACTTGGGTAGATGAATTTAACAGGCGTGCCCTGCCATTGGGATTGTTCCACCGCCAGGCGAAGCAGGTTCATCGTGCCTTCGACGTTAATGCGATGCGCAGTTTCAGGGTTATATTCAGCTTTAGTTGAAAGAATCGAGGCAAGGTGGTAAATCGTAGCGATTTCGTGTTCGACGACCAGCCTGCCCAGGAGCATCTGGTCGAGGATGTCCCCAACAATATAAGTACTGCATAAGGGTCTCAAGGTTTTATCCAGCGGCGCAACATCCAGGGCAACAATGTTGGCATCTGTGTTTTCAGCAAGGTAATGAATTAAGCCGTGTCCAATCTCTCCATTGGCTCCGGTAATTAAAATGACTTTTTGACGCATAAGCTCCTCCTGAGGTGGTGGCATAATAAACAGAGATCGTTTCAATTGTATCAAATCTCTTTAAAGATTGGGAAATAGATAAGGAACCTACCCCCTGCCCCCTCCCTGAAGGGAAGGGGTGAAAAAGTCCCTTCCTTTTAGGGAAGGGATTTAGGGTTAGGTAAAAATAAGCTTCAGAATTAACGATAAATTGGCTTTAGGGATGAAATTACACCACGATTCTACTTCAAGCTTTTGCCCTAATTGCCTGGTTGACAAATACCTGTTCTGAGATAAAGTGACCTTTATTCGTCCAGTGCTATCGAGACAGTCATTCGTCTGATGTTGTCTGTGGATTCAGGTGATATCAGCATGACGATGATACTCATGTCGTCTTTTGGGCGACCCTCATCCAATCGCATGGCTCGGCTGAGCAGGTAATCTGCTACTTCCTGTGCTGTCGGTTCTTGTTCTTCAAATAAGGCTTCGATTGTGACACAAATATCTGGGTTTCGAACATCCTCACGCCCAGCCTGATAGACGCCATCGGAAAATGCAATCACAGCTGCGCCAGGTTTGATGGGTAACTCGACGATTGACGGCGTGATTTCCATTTTCGTGCCGATGGGCTCACTGTCAGTGGATAAACAATCGACATTTTCATCCGTTACGAGGAAGACGGGCACCGGAGTATTTCGGGAGATAACGATTGTGTTCGATTGAGAGTCAACGCTGAGGAGGGTTAGATTGGCTTTTACACGACCTTCATGCTCTTCAAAAATGCTGGTGGATGCTTGCCGGATAGCAGTACTATCCCGTTTTCCCTCGCTGATGTGATAAAGAACGCGGTGACAGATCATGGTGGAGATAGATTTATGATCC
>JAXHUT010000397.1:0-2872 GCA_034189405.1 Chloroflexota bacterium | reverse complement strand
CTATCGCAACCTGCCCTTTATCGGTGTGGTTGACCTGGAAAAATATGAGGATAAATTTTAGTAGGGATATCGCACACTTGTTAGACCTGATCCGGTCAGAATGCTTGCCGAATCAGGAACTATATATTGTCGGCGGCGCTTTACGAGATATTTTACTCGGACGAGATTTGCATGACCTGGATTTTTCAATGCCAGATGATCCTACCAACCTAGCTAGAACAATCGCTCATAAACTTAAAGCAGGTTTTTTTGTTCTGGATGATGAACGTCATACCGCAAGAGTCCTTTTTCGCCGGAGGGAGAATTACATCTTCCCGCTGGATTTTGTCCAATTCACAGGTGGGGACCTCCTTTCAGATTTGAAGTATCGTGACTTTACGATCAATGCCATAGCTGTTTCGGTTTTTGACCTAGAAAAACTGATCGATCCGCTGGGGGGCATCCAGGATCTGGCTGACGGATTGCTTCGCACATGCAGTGATCATGCACTTTTAGATGACCCATTGCGTGTCTTACGAGGGATTCGCCTGGCTATGCAATTTGATTTTTCTTATGGGCCGGGTGTCTCGCAATTAATGACGGAAGCCAGCAAGAACCTACCCCGAACATCTTATGAGCGTCAGCGAGACGAATTTTTCAAAATACTGGAAGGTCCGCATCCCGCTGAAGGGATGGCACACTGTCGTCAATTTGGTGTTTTCGAGACCTTGGTGCCGCCCCTGATGGAACAAGAGGACGTGCCAGTCTCACCTCCACATACCCTGGGCTTGTTTGACCACAGTCTAAAAGTCGTAGAGAATTTGGCGTTTTTAATTAGCGCTTTAGAAATTAATCATAAAAATGAGTCACCAGATTCCTGGTGGTTTTCAGAGTTTTGTTCACAATTGGGAAAATTCTCAGAGAATATCACGGGATACCTGGCGGCAGAGATTACCCCTGGACGATCCAAAAAGGGTTTGTTGTTGTTTGCCGCGCTGTTACACGACATCGGGAAACCCATGACGATTACCGTGGGTGAGGATGGGTATCTTCATTTTTATAACCATGCGAGAGTCGGGGCTGATTTGGCATGGGAAGCGGCAAAAACACTGCAATTGAGCAATGCTGAATCAGCTTGGATTCGCACAATTGTTGAAAACCATATGCGTTTACTGCCGCTTGTCAACCGGGGTCAGACGCCGACACGTCGCGATGTATACCGATTTTATCAAGAAGCAGGAGAGAGGGGTATGGCAATTGCCTTGTTGTCCCTGGCTGATACCCTCGCGACTTATAATCAAAACCTTTCACCTGAAAAATGGGATCATGCGCTCATGGTCTCAAAGGTGATGTTGTCTGCCTGGGTGGAAGATCAAAATTCCGTTGTCAACCCTGAGCTTTTGTTGGATGGTGATGACCTTCAGGTTAAATTTGGCATGGAACCCGGGAAAGAAATCGGGAAACTTTTAAATAAACTCAGAGAAGCACAAGCCAGCGGCGATGTTGAAACAATGGCCCAAGCTGAAACTTTTATCCTGGCACAAATTAAGGAAAATTAAAACAAAAGGACGGCGAAATGAAAATAGAGATTAATGGCATCCGGATGGGGTATCAAGTTATCGGAGGGACAGGGCTTCCTATTGTTCTAATACATGGGTTTGGTTTGAACCGCAGCATTTGGAAAGAATTGGCAAATGAGTATTTAAATGGCTATCACGTTATCCTCCCGGATATACGCGGCCACGGTGAGAGCGAGGCTACGGAGGGTGTGTATTCAATGGCAGGTTTAGCTGAGGACATAGTTGCATTGCTTGATTTTCTTAATGTTGAAAAAGCAATAATTTGTGGTCATTCCATGGGGGGCTATATTGCACTGGCATTTGCTCAAAAATACCCGGAACGCCTTGCCGGCCTGGGGTTGATTACAACACATGCAGCAGCAGATTCAGCAGAAAAACGAGGTGATCGTTATCAAATGGTTGAGGATGTCAGGAAGGCGGGTGCCTTTGTATTGGCTGAAAGCCTGGCGCCTAAATTGACTATGGATGAAGCCATTATAAAGAAAATGTATCAAATATTATCGGAAACCGACCCTGTTGGCATTATAGGTGTGCTACGGGGGATGGCGGAAAGGCCTGCGCGAATGGATTTGCTGCCTGAAATTGACGTGCCTGCCCTGGTTGTTGCAGGCAGTGAAGACCAAATCATTGAAATTGATGTTGCACGTAAAATGGCAGAATCCCTTCCACAAGGAAAGTTCATGTTGATCGAAGGCGCCGGTCATATGCCCATGATTGAAACCCCCGGGATATTAGGAGAAGGTTTAATTTGGCTTTTTTCACAAGTGGGAGCGCATAAAAATTAAGCTGCTCATGATAAAGTGTTCTTATCCCTGAAATTAATAAATACAACAAGAAATACACAGAAAGATAAAACGATGTCCATCATTGACACCATATACGCTCGAAGGAGCATTCGACAGTATCAAGCAAAACCAGTTGAGAAAGAAAAATTAACAACCTTACTCAAAGCAGCCATGGCGGCGCCTTCAGCAATGAATATAAAACCATGGGAATTTGTTGTTGTCACAGACACTGAAATGATGGATTCGATTCGAGCCTCACTGATGTTTGGGAAGCACAACGCACCGGCTGCGATTGTCGTTTGTGGCAATACCTCGTTTTTTAAACATCCTATGGCGTCTAAGTTTTGGGTTCAGGACTGCAGCGCGGCAACGGAGAATATTCTTTTGGCAGCTGTGGCGTTGGGCTTAGGGACGGTTTGGCTGGGTGTGCACCCTATCCACAACTTCAAAAAACGAATTTCAGCTATTCTCGGACTTCCGAAAAATGTGGATCCGTTAAACATCATCTATGTGGGTTATCCGGCTGAA
>JAXHUT010000396.1:0-4786 GCA_034189405.1 Chloroflexota bacterium | reverse complement strand
ATTTACGCCAGTGGTATCAGGACGCATTTCATATTATTGGTCTCTATCATTATCTACAGTGTTATGTTTTTTCAGCGTTTGTCCAGGAGGAAATCGCGTCAATTTATAGATAACTTGTTAATTGTGATTGGGTTTATTGCCGGTTTTTCCTATTTGAATGTATTGATGTCCCTGTAAATTATTCTTTTAGTATTTTTCTATTTTTGCCAAAAATCTTCTTTCAATCCAAAAATTAAAAAGTAATGGCATAAATCTTGCTGTATTTCTATCAAGGATTATTATGGAAAAAGAGATCAGCGAGAAAAATAAGAAATTGGTTATTAAACCATCCCTGGCGCTTCTGGCTGGCATGGGTATTCTGGTTATTGCTTTGAGTTTTTTGTATGGTTTGCGCATTTTGCAAACACGGGTCACGTCAAAGCAGCTCGACGCAAACCTGCCGCCATACGGATGGGCCGTGTCCGAAGATTTAGGTGTTGGGGAGGTACCAGGCGGGCCAACTGCACAGCGGTTTGTTGTTGATCAGTTAGAGGGTTGGGAGGTGCTGGCTTATTGCCTGGATCCGCAAGAGCCGCCTCCGCCTGTGGGGACGGCATGTGAGTTGATGGATGCGGATACATTTTGGTGTGGGGACGATTTCCAACAATTACGAGAATACGAAATCCTACAGCAGCCGCCAGCCCCGGAACAAACTGAGACAGTTCAGCCCAGTGCTACATACACTTCAACATCCACACTAACATCGACCCCGACATCCACCCCGACGGCGACCAATACAGCCACCTCTACAGCGATAACCAAACCCACAAACATATCCGCCGCCGCAAAGACGTCCACACCGACTCCCCGGCCAAAAATGGGCGGCGATGGCAACCTCGGTCGTGGTGATGTGACGCGATTAGTTTTGGGCATCGTCTTTATCAGCATCAGTGGCATCCTGACAGCAATTGAGGGGAAGCGGTTTCTCACACAAAGACTTAAAAAATAAACTGCAGAATCACGAATCTAATAAGGGTGAAACCAATTGAAAGAGGCTTTAGCATCTGGCGAATTTTCAGGGTATGGATGAAAACAGCATTGATTTCTTTACTTCTAAAAAATCGGTGGCGGAAATACATGAGTGTATTCTGCTTATTTCTTGGGATAGGCATGATGTTTTCAGTCCGACATCTCTTCCCGGTTTTTCTGGATTTAATGGCATTAAATTTTATGGAAAGTGATGAGGATGTTTATCACGTCAGTGAGATTCCAGTAAATATTCTCAAGTCCGAACCGGAGAGCTATCCGTATTATCTTCCGATTGTATCAAGCGACAGGGCAAAAGAAGAAAGTGTACGTATTGATCAGCCGCAGGCGCAAATATTGCCGGAGGTTGAATCGGACGATCGCGCTTTTGGTATCAGTTTTGAGGATGGATCAGCACCCGTAACTATTGTCGTTGCGCCCCTCATCGAGCAAAATCATGCAGAAACACCGGTTGAAATCACTTTCTTGCCGGGCGAGAACTGCATCTTTGGGGATGGGCATGCCTGTGTCTACAAGTTTTTATCCCCTGCCGGAAACAGAATTATATTTGTGAGCGCCCATTCCGGGATGGGCGGAGAAGCGGATGGTTTTCGTCATTTACTGGAGGGGACGGGCATTAACCAGGGATTATTTGACAGCGAAGAGGTGTTAAAAATTGCCCAGGCTTTATCAGGATCAGAGATCCGCATCAAGCAAGGCGAAGAGGAAATCACGGGTTTGGCTTTGGAGGCTGTGGCCAGAATTTCGCCAGAATTTTTTACAACGTATACAAGATTGCCGGTTCAGGAAGCGCTTGATTTTGCAATTCAAAACCTGCCCCTTGATCCGGAATTATTTAACCAGGACTTGCTGGTGATTGAGACTTGCGGTTGGCGGCTCCCGGATGAAGGACAGGTTGAAGGGTTAGAGAATACATCAAGTTCGGTATACCTTGGGTTTGTCAGTCTTTATGATCAGGGTAATAACAACAATTGATGGGATAATCTGTCTGTGAAAGTTAATTGGTTTTTAAATTTTCTAATTATGGTTCCAGGGTTTACAAACTTATTACTGCTGTACAAGTAGGCGAACTAGGCTAAGCTGGGATCAGCCTTTCAAACAACTTGCTGATATATTCGTGCTGGTCATCTCGTTGGAACAACACGTGACGTGCTTCCCACTCTTCCCTATTCATCTCCCGCGTTTGTTGCGGGATCTCAACCAGGGGTGTTGGGGAAACGATGAACGAATCCAGGACTACTCCAGGGTCTCCCAACTCTTCTTCAATCTCTTTGATCTTCATATAGAATTGGACTTTCGGATCCTCAATGCCTTCCCGGCCCATGCCATGAGGATCAACAAAAGCGACGTGCTGTAGATTATCTTTGACGATCCAGAGGATGAAGTCCGGGTAGAAGTTGCCCGCCTCGAAGAAACCGATCCCGCTGCCCCGGCTTCGATTGCGGAGTAAGTATAATTCCTTACCCTCAAATGTCTCAGGATTTTCATCGTAATATTTTTTCAGGTCCTTCAAAAAATCCTTTTCGCCTTCGTTGAGCGCAACCGGTTTGATCTCAATGTCCATTCCGTTCCCTAAATACAACAAGGGCTGGTAAAGGTGCCGGTCGAACATGATGGCTGACATGCGCTCATATTCAATAAGCCGAAAATCACCACTTTCAACGGCTTGCTTGATTTCTTCCAAGGTATGGATGATTTCGGTGCGCGACTCCTCAACCAAAATGTGATACTCACGAATGAAATTCGGGTCATCCGGGGTGAGTTCACGGTATTCGAGGTGATCGCTTTCCCATGCAGCTTTCTTGTGTTTGTAAAAACGATCCATGTATTTCTTGAGTAATGCCGTGGCGATTTCCTGCCAGCGAAATACTTGTTCAAAGTTGTTAAATGCCAGGTCATCAGCCGGGATATAAAGCTGATACCAGGAGCCATCCAGTAATAAGTCACGCAGGTTTTCCCGTGTGATATTGAGGTTATACCAGCCGCGATCTGCTTTGAAATCTTGCAACGCAAAGTAAATTTGATCCAGATTTAGAAAGGCAATGTGCTGCTCTGTGAACTTGCCCTGGTTCAGGTTAGCAGCCACGTCATCCACGCTCAGGCTTGAAATCGCCTGTACGTGCGGATACCAATTCATTGTGACCGGCCTGCGTCTGAGTTGGTCATCTGGTAAATCCAACAGTGGTCTTTCTCCCTGCTGCTTGAAATCCATCCCCGACTTGACCTTGATAACTTTGAGCTTTTTGGTGCCCAAATTTGGGATAACGGGCATGACAAAATCGACTTTTTGTGTTTCAGTAGGAAGGCCTTCCTCTGCCAGATATTCTTCAAATTGACGCATGTAATCCGCGCGCACGCCGAAGACATTCAATGTTTCCACCAGCGGGACATACCGGGGTGGATGGTCATGAAAAGCGGTACTGCGTTTGAGGCTGAAATCTTGCCCCTTGAGGCGCACACCACGACCAAACAGCTGAATGATTTGGGTGCCCTCCCCCCGCCCGATGTTCATCAATCCCATGGTGGAGACGCGCCAGCTATTCCACCCTTCCATGAATTTACGCGAGCCAATCAGAATGTTGATCTTGGAATCCTGTTTATCAAGCGCTTGGAATAAGGAGGTGGACAGCGGTCGTTCGGTGACGATCACTTCAGCGTGGTCTTCAGCCAGCCGGCATAAGGCTCTGGGATCCCCAACGTTGACCAAACCAAAGTATTCGTTTTCACCTACTCTAAGCCCGATCTCCCCTTCACTCCCTTTGAGTTCCTCAACAAACAACCGGCCAACACCGCCAGTGTTGAACAAAACCTTCAGAATATCCTCAAATACCTGGGTCGCTGACATCCGTAGGCCAGCCAGGTATTCAAAACTTCGTTCAAAAATGTCATTGCCCTGATCATCCAATAGTCCGGCTTTCCCTTTGAGGAATTGGTCAATGATCCTGACATTATCCCCCTGATTTTGGGGATGTGTAAATTCCGCCAGGAAAAGGATCACATCGAGCACGTCGGAAACTTTGCGCTTATTGCGCTGGTAGACGGCCTTCACGCTGCCGCCCACAAACACCCACAGGGGCTTTTCAATCAGATAAGCCAGAATATCCCCAGGATTCTGTTCATATACCTTCTGCTGCTGGTAAAAAGCCAGCAAACAAGCGCTCAAGTAGCGGTAGCGCTGTGCTTCCTGGCTGTCATCTTCCATGTTGAGGATGCGATATTCCTTGCCGTAGCCATCTTTGTAAAAGAAGCGGTAGGAATAGTCAAATAAAATACTTTTAGCGTAAACTTGCGTCAGATGGTCACTCGACTTGACAGCCTGACCAAAAGTAGCGGAATATTCGAAAGAAAATCCGTTTTCACAGAGGGCGTTACGGCGGGACATCCAAGCGCCGTCGCCCCCACTGCTGGCGCCAGAATGACCTTCGTCGACCAATACCAGGTTGCTGCCTTCAAAAGCAGCCACATCCACGGTTTTATCGCCGCTGGAGTCCGCCAGTTTATGAATATCGATGATCTCAATGCGGTCCTGATTGAGAAAGCTGCCCAACCCTTGCTTGGAGAAGATCCCTGCTTCGATGTCTGAAAGTGCGAATTCCTTGCGGTGCTGCTCGGAAAGTCCTTCATTGGGCGTGAGCAGGATCACCCGATCAATCTCATTTCCCCGACGGTGCTTCTTCAGGTAGTGTTGGTACTGCAACAGGTTGCAGTGCATGAGCAGCGTTTTACCGCTGCCGGTCGCCATCCAGAAAGCCAGTTTATT
>JAXHUT010000395.1:0-3685 GCA_034189405.1 Chloroflexota bacterium | reverse complement strand
CCCCAGTATTTAACCCCAAGGCATGCCCTGTCAGACCTGAAAAAGCAGCGGTACCGCCCAGGTGCTCTCCATCCTCCGTGAGATCCGCTGTGATATGACCGATAAGGAGATAATCAAGGGGTTTCTGTGGTTCGATGGGATATTTTGGGTTTTGAAAGCTCATAAATTTTGACCAAAGGCTTATTATTCTATGGTTTAATGATCGATCAGTTACCGACAGTTGGATCCAATTAAAATTTCTCTTTGGAATTATAGCACGAATGATCCGCGGACGTATTTGTCCTGTTATTTTTATTGTTTTTGGCGATCAATAAACAACAATTTTATTAAATTTGTACTATAGTTAATCAATTTGAGTTGTAAGATAAAAAATAAGTTGGCTGTAAAAATCAAATGATAAACTAATTATGATTGGAGTATGTTGTGTCTGACAACGAAAATGTCGTTGAATATGCAAGAGCAATAGAAGATTTTCGGGCTGCCAGGGCAAAAGCACGGCTTCAGCGTCTTTGGGCTTCAGTAACAGGCAAATCAGATGAACTGCTTCAATATGATGAAATCACCCGTAAAATGCACGTTGAGGGGCTTTCATCTAAGGGCATTAAAGAAATTCCGGTAGAAGCAATTGTCGGAAGTGTAAATCGGTATCAGGATTTTGATAGAGATTTTCTACCTTTAAGGGATGAGGATGTTGAACGTTGGGCAAGGGTTAAGGCAGCCATGACTACCCCTGGGAGCCCGGGGTTACCGCCAATTCGGGTTTATAAAATTGGTGAGGCGTATTTTGTGATGGATGGAAATCACAGGGTATCGATTGCCAAACAAATGGGTATTGAAAAATTAGAAGCCCATGTGACAGAAATTAAAACAAAGGTTCAATTATCGCCTGATGATTCCCCCGAAGAGATCATATTAAAAGCAGAATACACAAAATTTTTAGCGTCGACTCGATTTGACGAGATTGTCCCAGGTGTTGAATTGAAGCTCACATTCCCTGGTCAGTATGAAACCTTGGAAGAGCACATTCATGTTCACCGTCATTATATGGGATTGGAATATCAACGCGAGATATCTTGGGAAGAAGCCGTCAGACACTGGTTTGACCAGGTTTATAAACCCATCGTTGAAATAATTCGACAGCAAAATATCTTAGAAGAATTCCCGGACAAAACAGAAACGGACCTTTACATCTGGGTTTTAGATCATCAGACCTATATGCAAGAAGAATTGGGCTGGTCCATTCGTCCAGAGAAAGCCGCTGCGGACCTGGTTGTCGTGAGGGGGCGCCGATTTATCCGAATCCTTCAACGAAAATTTGAGGATTTTTTACGTTTTCTTTTACCAAAGCAGTTGGAAGATTTTTCTAAACCAGGTGAATGGCATGCCCAAAAGCAGATTGAAAAGCAAAATCTTTTTGAGGATATTCTTCTTGCAATTGATGGCCGTGCAGAGGGGTGGGTTGCCCTTGAACAAGCGATTGTAGTTGCTGAACTTGAAGGATCTGAGATCAAAGGCTTGATTGTTGAAGGAAAGTCCGATACAGGATACCTGAATTATGAGGATTTAGAAAGAGCATTCAATGAGCGGTTAAGCCAATCGGGGATTAATGGGAATCTGGTCTTTGCACGTGGAAAAATTGCTGAAACAATATTAGAACGCGCTCACTTCAATGATCTGATCGTTTTGAGATTATCACATCCCCCAAAGCCAGAATTAATAGCCAGGCTAAAATCAGGTATGCGAACAATCATCCGACAAAGCACTCGGCCAATTTTGGTGGTAAGAGAACAAGTCAGCGCCATGAATCATCTATTATTGGCTTACGATGGTAGTGCCAAGGGTGGGGAAGCTTTATTTATTGGCAATTACCTTTGTCAAAAATATCATAAACACATCAGCTTGCTTGTCGTCAGTGACGATGCAGAGCGGGGAAAGGTATTACTCGAACAAGCAAAAGAATACCTGGGCGATAGTTGTGTCAGTTCGATTATGCGGGAGCCGACCGAGGGTGTTAGTCAGACGATCCTTGATGAAGCACAATCCAGAGGCGCAGATATGATTTTGATGGGTGGATATGGCTTTCCGCCTTTGCTCGAAGTCTTTTTTGGCAGTACCGTTGATGATGTGTTACGAGGGACGCAAATCCCCGTCGTTATCTGTCAGTGATCCTGAGCGACAAATGGTTAGAATTGTCGTGTCATCGCTCAATGGCGCATCATCCCTGAATAAATCCAGGTCTTTTTCTATTGCCTCTAATGTAAACCGGGCAGTACTGCCAATTGATGAGATTAATGTCCTTTTCAGCCTATCTTCGCCATACATTTGATCTTGGGCATTGAAAGCTTCTGTGACGCCGTCCGTATAAAGAACCAGGCAATCGCCCGGGTTGAGCTTAATTTGTCGGTCTTCAAGTTCGATATTTGGTAACGCGCCCAGGGCAATCCCCCCTTTGTCCAAAGCAATGACTTGTTTTGACGCAGAACGAATGATCCTAGGTGGGTTATGCCCAGCAATGGTGTAGGTGAGTGCGCCAGTGGTGAGCGATAAAGCCCCATAAAAAGTGGTGACGAACAAACCGTTCTGGGAATTGGCAAGCAATAATTCATTTACTCTTTCAAGTGTATTTGCTGGTGAGTTTGATTCTAATGCCGCAGCTCTTAACAGCGTTCGAGTTACGGTCATGTAGAGTGAAGCAGCTAACCCCTTATCAGATACATCCGCGATTACAACAGCCATCCGTCCATCGGGCAACAGAAAATAATCGTAGAAATCGCCACCAACCTGGCGTGCGGTTTCCCAGTGGACTGCCATTTCCCATCCCGGCATCTCCGGAACTTGGTCTGGCAGGAACGTTTGTTGAATTTCCCGTGCAAGTTGAAATTCGCGTTCCATCCTTTGCCGATCAAGCATTTCTTTATTAAGGAGATCATTCTGAATTGCCAGAGATGCTTGCTGGGCGATGCCAAACAAGAGGTCAAAACGTCTTTCACGATTGGTAGAAAAGTTTTTGTCCTGAGCAATAAGGACGCCATACACCTGGTCTTTTACTGACAATGGAAAGCCCATCAACAATGGATAACGGGTTTGTAAAATGGGGGCGGGATCATGCTGTCCTTCGTCCGGTAATGCAAGGTCCCAGTCCTCAACAGGTAGGATTGTTTCAACAAATGGATAAACAATGGGGCGGTTATTTTTGTAGACCGTATCCAATATGGGGAAATCTCCGGTTGGATATTTCTCACCGAGTAAGGTTTCATTGTCCATGTTTTTGCTGCCGATGACATGGGAAATTTGAAAGCTATTCTCATCCTCATCCCACAAATAAATTGCACATGCGTCAATACCAACAAGGATTGGTAAAATATTTACAATCGAGTCAAGGGTGTCGCTCAGGGTACCACCACTTACAATGGCCTGGGCAGATTGCAATAGAACCGCTGACACATATGCTTCTTCTTGTTTATCCTCAATCAATCGTATATTTTCAATTGCCACCGCAGTCTGTTGAATGATGCCCTGGACAATTCTTAATTGATCTTCACCAAAAATTTGAGCATTTTTCTCATTTGATCCCTCCTGCTTTTCGTTGACAAGCAAAAATGCGCCTAATAATTCATTCCTGGAAGCTAGGGGCAGCAGGGTTAGCGTGTGTTTTGACAACTCTTGTGCTAATTGAGGAGGCAGG
>JAXHUT010000394.1:0-2199 GCA_034189405.1 Chloroflexota bacterium | reverse complement strand
AGGCAATCCTTATTTCTGTCTGCTTTGGGTCTTGAAGCTCACGTGTTCAGAGACCCAAAATACAAGTGTACGCCAATAATTCCTTATAAAACTGGTATTTAAAGGTGAGAAATGTATGTTTGGACGTCCTCGAACTTGTCCTTTTCTTTCTTCCTGCCATGCTTCTATCGCTTCTGGAGTAATCCAGATTGTCAAGGAACCCCGATTGACTAATGCTGCGTCATAAGCAGCCCAATTTCGAACACGGTATAATTCCTTTGGGCGAGAGCGTGGCTTTTTCTTGTTGTTTGTCATAAACCAAGATTACCCGCTCTTCGCCCCTCTTGTCTACCCCTTTATGCACCAAAGCCATTATAAATAAAAGTCATACAGGGAAAGGCGGTTTATGTCTCACCAAAAAATCAAAGCTGCAATCATTGGCCTGGGTGATATTGCTCAAAAGGCTTATCTTCCGATTTTAACGTCCCATACCGCGGTTGATTTAATGCTTTATAACCGGTCTCCAGAACCATTGATACGTATCCAAAATCAGTACCGTATTGAATCTGGGACCACATCTTTGGAAGAAGTCATCAACAGCAAACCGCAGGCAGCCTTTGTGCTTACTTCCTCTTCAAGCCACTTTAATATCGTCAAACACTTGCTAGAAAATGAAATTGATGTCTTTGTTGAAAAGCCAGCCACGTTAAATTCCTGGGAAACTGAGGAATTGGCTGAATTGGCAGATAAGAATAACCGTATTTTGATGGTTGGATTTAATCGACGTTTTGCACCTCTTCATGTCAAGATGAAAAAAGCATGGGGGGACACACTTGTTAGCATGGGAATTTTTCAAAAATTTCGCACCAGCGCTGCTCATCCAAGTTTAAAACATCAACTTATTGACGACACAATACACCAGGTGGATATACTTCGATTTTATTGTGGAGATGGGCGCGTTGATAAAATCACCCAGGATACAGTTCCGGGAAGTTTTCTTGGTGCTGTTGGTACGGTCAGGCTTGATAATGGCGGTATTGGTGTGATTGCAACCAATATGAAAGCAGGGCGTTGGCAGGAGCGCTATGTATTATTTGGCGGTCAAAAAACATTACAGGTGGAGGCATTTTCTGAAGCAATATTAACACAGGGAAATGAACAATGTTGTTGGAATGAAACATATGCATCATCGTGGCAGACCACATTGAAAGGGCGCGGGTTTGTTGACGAAATCGAACATTTCTTTGAATGTCTGGAAACACGCCGCACACCCCTGACATCTGCTTGGGACTCAGTAAAAACGCAACGTTTGATTGAGGAAATCGCCGATCTTGGCGAAGTAGATCAAAATTAAAGAAGGTTTAATTTAACTTTGATCTTTATCAAAAAAAATGGTGGAAGCCCTGAACTTTGCAGGGCAGCAAGCTTTGAGTGCAGGTTTGGTAGGGGCTTTCTGTGGCAAGCTATTTAAGGAGAATTATTAAAATATTCTTGACAAGAAACTAGTTTGAACTATATAATATCATTATCTAAGTATTATAGACCGGTATAGGGCGCTGTGAATTTATCAAATATCAGGATCAACGGCTCCAATCCTTTATATAAGCAGATAAAAAATTCATTATTATCTGCAATAAAATGCCGTGATATTCTGCCTGGCGAAAAAACCCCATCACTTGAAGAACTTTGCCAGCGTTACGGTGTTAGCCGAATGACAGCACGCCAGGCTGTTAAGTTTTTCTATTTGCCTTTTGATCGTTTTCCTGGTTTAGATCAGTTCGATTGGAACAACGTATCTTTATATACAACGCTTTGTAAAACTTATAATGTTAAATTATCACAAGGAAAGCAATTTGTTGAATCGGGTTGCGCTTCTGATAATATTGCTTCATTACTGGAAGTCCAACCGAAAACACCTGTACTGATCATGGAGCGTCTTATTGAGTCTGATAAAGGTTGGCACGTTGAATATGCCCACACTTATTATCGTGCGGACTGTATTCGTCTTTTGATTTAAATGTCAGCTGACGAACCGATTACCTTGATTAGAGCCGAGTCATCAAAATAGGTGATTGTGGTTTTAATAAATGAATGATGCCAGGCACATGAATAGAGCAGTATTAGCATTTTTAAATGCAGAAAGGACTTAAAAATTCGATAGAATCAAACTAATTTTATCCAACATATTCTTTTAGTTATTTCGTTTATATTCTTTGGAAG
>JAXHUT010000393.1:0-3765 GCA_034189405.1 Chloroflexota bacterium | reverse complement strand
TGACCAGTTTTTGTTTGCTCTCCTCGCCACTGCCTGATTGGTAGTAAGCAAAAAGTGCTGCAACAAGGTAGTAAACTTTTTCTCGCCAGGTATATCGGAAATCCTCCGGTACCCAACGTGCAACATAAGGGAACATCACCGGGGCAGTTGCAGGGGGTCTGGCAAGCCCACGGCGGAGTTCTGCTAAAGCGCCTCGTTTTTGCTCCGTTGCCAATGAATAGAGATAGTTAATAAAAGGGTGAATTTGATTTTCATCTGTCATGGTTTACTCCTTTTCTGGCGGATGAAATGTTTTATGAAGAAGATAGTTAAGGGTTCTTTCTGCTTTTGCCCTTGCTTTCAAACCAGCAGGATCCGTACCGACCTTTTCAGCAGCATAATTTAGGGCATCACGAGCAGCTTTCCAAATTGATGTTTCCCAGTTTTCATGTGCTTGTTCAGTTTTAGGAAGGTTTGTTAGGTATTCATAAAATCCTGGTTCGAGTTTGCTCCAGTATTGATATTCAGCATTCCAATGGCGTATGAGCGGGTCTGTGTCGTCCCTTCCAGGAACTCTGATGTTTTCAAGGTCATGTAAAGGGACAATTTTGAATCTTGCTAATTCTCTCAATGCAATATAAAGATTGGATCTCGCTTGTTCTGCGTAATTCAAACCATTTTGCAATTGTTCCAAGAGGTATTTGTTTTCAAGGTATGCAATGGGTGCTGTGAAGGTTTCATGAGCATAAAAATAGGCTTTCTTTTGGCTTGGTTGGGTACACATGCCAAAGAGTTCCAGATTGAGAAATTCATCCTGAAGGATTTGCATTGATTTTAGATGGGCAGACCATTGAATTGGTATTGGACTGCTTGTATAGTTCGATTTGACATCCAAAATTGCAGCGCTATCTCGCCATAATGCGCGATCTATTTGAAAACGTAAGGGTTTAGTCAAAAGCTTATTTTTTGTCTGATCAATCCTGTTTTGATAGTAAGGATTGCTAAATGTCTCTACTAAACCATGTCCTGGTGCTGTGAAAAATGAGGAGACATGAATCTTACCATTTTTAACTTCAGGAATTAGCAGGATGCGCCGGCTTTGCCAGGTGAGTAAGCTAAGCAAGCCATTTGGATCGTAACGATCCGTTGAAAAGGGATCGTCCTGTTCCCATGATGGGCGATCATTCTTTTGGTTTGAAAGTGCATTGAAATCTAATGTGGGGATGTTAAGTAACAGGGTTTCAAAAAGATTGTTTCCCCTGTTTAGGAACAGAATCCCACGTCCGAAAGGAGAATCTTTGTAAAACCTATCTTTAGCAATACTAGCACTGGACATTCCGCCCAAACTATAAGCCTGAAGCATAATTAATATTTGTGCAATTTCTCCGGCAGTATAGTAATTTGGAGAAGCATCCAATGAATGATCAAACAGCGTGGCATTACTGCCAGACGCAATATGTAAAAGTAATCCTGATACCACTTTAGGCTCTGGTAATTTACCTTTTTTCAGGTTCTTTATGTCTTTTTCTCGGGTTCCAATTTTTGGATCCTGATAAAAAGGTTTTTCTGAGTCGAAAAGGTCAAATCGACTCTTCCATTTATCAGAATATTCAGCAAATAATTCAATCGGAAAGGAACCATTCTTCCAGATTGCTTCCCAATCATCCTCATTATTAAGTTTTAGAATATTCATAACGTAAGCAACCAAGAATAGATAAAGTGATGCTGTAGTTATCGTGATATCCGCCTGGATTTCTTTTAATTGATGTGCCTTGGCAATGATTTCATTCAGATTAAGATGAACAAGGCGGTTATCCTTATCAATACAGGGCAACCAAGGCGCTTCTAGTAGATTAAATGATTTTTTCACAGAACCTCCTTTCTATTATGTAACTAATTTCTTTCTCCATCTAAATGAACCTCCTTTTGCTATTTATTTGTTCTTATCTTTATTCCTCTTTGTTTATCAAGTTGAATTGAAAAAGTCTGCGTTTCAAACAGATTATTCTCAAATATAACGGGGAAATGCCACCGCAATGTGGCAGATTCTTTGAACGTTTCTTGTTGCATGTTGGGCGTATGAAGGAAGTACTTGATTACCTTCCAATGATTTAATGTCACCGATGCCTTTAAACATGATATTTTTTGTTTATATGTTAAGGGAGCATTTAGATCGATAGGGTAGGGGTCATTTAGAATATGAATCCCATCGTTTTCTCTTGTCAAACAAACAATTGAAATCGAAGGTGAGATCTCTCTTGTCGGGGCTGAAATGATTTTCTTTGAGAGACTGTGAAGATCATCACTGAATGAGGATTTTAAATTTCCCAAGAACGAAATATTTGTAGAGGGTATAAGGTAGTTGTCAGCATTCCTCGCACTTTTTGCTTGATGTTGAAGTAAATCCGATCGCAAATTTTGTAATGCATCCCAAATTGAATCTGCCATCCCGGGTATTTGTTCAAGTGAATATACCTCTTGGATGAGTTGGTCGGTTTCTTCTGGTAGCAAAACAGATTGACGTTCATGAAGCGTTGATAAAGTGCGTAATAACAAATATGGCTCATAGATGTATTTGTCAGCGCCAAAATCAGGAATTTTCTCCACCGTACGCAGTTCGGGAGCACTGATTATCAGCAAGGGTTGATTTAATTTGCCAGGACGATTTGGGGGGGATTCTGATTGATCATGCCTCTGAAGCCTGCCAATACGCTGGATGAGGAGGTCAACAGGTGCGAGATCGGTAACCATAATATCGAAATCAAGGTCCAGACTTTGTTCGATCACCTGTGTTGCAACGACAATTGACCTATATGGACGTTGTGATGTGTTTTTGCCGAATTTTGTAATGACGTGATTTTCAATTTCCCTTCGCCAACAATAGGGAAAGCGGCTGTGGAAAAGGATTATTTCTGTCGATTCATTATCATAAACATCATTAAGGGCATCAAATACTTCCTGAGCCCGATTGATACGGTTGCAGATGACTGCGGCACATCCTCCATCGACTAATTGGTCTTTCAAATTATTGGCAATACTTCCAGGATTTTGGTCGATCCATTTCAATTGAATTTCTCTTGAAGGCACTTTGCCACAATAGTGGGCTCGTGATCCGTTTTCAGTAACGGTTGTGATCCGTGGGAATTTTACTGGTTCAATATTGATTTCTTTTGCACCAAAAGCGTTAACCAGTTCCTGTCTGGTTGTATCTGGTAGAGTTGCCGAAAGTATGATCACAGAAGTGCCAACTGCATGCAACCAGTGCAGCAGTGTTTTGAATATCTTGGTCATATAGACATCATAGGCATGAACCTCGTCAAAAATCAGAACCTTGTGGCTGAGACCGAATAAACGCAGGAAGAAATGTTTAGATTTAAGAACGCTCAGGAAAGTTTGATCTACTGTTCCTACCCCAAAAGGTGCCAATAATGTTTTCTTACGCGGTAAAAACCATGTGTGGGCATGGATATTGGAAAAATCTGGTTTATCCTCTCCCCAAACACTGGTAGGTTTGAATTGGTCATTGATCTCACTTAGCATTGCAGCACCGTGTACAAGATGAAGGTTGATTTCATTTTCAGAATAGCGATGTGCCAGGAAATTGGCAGTTCTTGAATACATCTGGTTGCTGGTTGCTTGTGTGGGCATTGCGATGTAAATGCCTGATTTTTGATCTCTCTGGGTGATTCTGTCTGCCAGATAGAGGGCTGCTTCTGTTTTCCCCGAACCCGTTGGCGCTTCAATAATGGCTAAAAATGGGGATTGAAGATTTGGGCATAAGTCAAT
>JAXHUT010000392.1:0-2560 GCA_034189405.1 Chloroflexota bacterium | reverse complement strand
GAATTGGGTTAGCGGCATTGTGACCGAAGTTCGCGAAGGTCATCATCCTGAAGTACCAAATTTTAAGGTGATAACCGTTGATCTCGAGAATGGCCGCCAGCGTCAGTTTGCCACAAATCTTGAGGACCATCCGCTTAATCAAGTTGCAACACCCCTTGATGACAAAACCCAAAAAAATGTTGAAGCTATTATTGAAAAGTTCAGCCCTGACATCACGTCAAAATTAGTAAAAAAGCTTGATGAGAACAAAGACCTTGTCCGCATTGGACCTAATTGGTTCCCGAAATCATTATTAATTGAATTCAATGTCGGGCATTTGAACCTTGCGGAAGCTGTTCTGGATATGCATCAAGGCGGACCTTTAGGTGTAGACACCTTGCTTAACGAAATTGATGTCGAAACAGACGATCCGCCAGAACTCGTTCGTTTTTCATTGAATTATGCATTAAATGAAGACCCGCGCTTTGATGAAGTTGGCCCAAGCGGCGTTGTTCAATGGTTCCTGAAGCGACTGGAACCAGAATATGTAAGAGAAAAACCAATCCAATTAATCCCCAGCCAAGCCAATTACGATCGCTCCGCCATGACTGAGGAAATGAAAAAAGCTGAACAACGCATAGATGATGAGTTAATTGAGCCCATTGAAGAGCTCCAAACAAAATCACAGCCAACAGAAGTCTCAATTGCTTTAAATTATCCTCATTGGCGAGTTGGCAGCATCCCATTGACGTCTGCAACACGTCCATTTTTCCCGACTGCCCTCGAATCACCCCGGATTAAGTTCAAGGTTATTGATCCTGACGGAGAGGAACTCTCAGCTTGGGTTGTCAGACCTTACAATTACATTTATGGGCTTAAAGATTATTACGACGATTCAGAATTAATGCCCGGCAGCATTATAACCATAAAGCGTGGGGGGCAACCTGGAGAAGTCCTGATCCAACCCAAAAAGAAAAGATCAAATCGAGAATGGATACGAACCTTATTAATTGGTGCAGATGGCGGTGTTGTATTTGCAATACTCAAACAAACGATCTCAGCTGATTTCAACGAACGTATGGCAATAGCAGTACCGTCTGTCGAGGTTCTGGATGAGTTGTGGGAAAAACGGTCAAAGAATCCTCATCCGCTAAAGCAAGTGATGGAAACCACCATGAAGGAATTAGCAAAATTAAATCCACAAGGTCATGTTCATGGCATTGAATTATATTCAGCGGTAAATTGTATTCAACGCTTTGCTCCTGGGGCGATATTCAGTATGTTAGCATCGGATCCGGATTTCACTTCTGTTGGTGACCTCTATTTTCGCCTTAGCAAGAATTCTTGAGGGAGATTGTTACAATGATTTCGAAGCGCAGAAGTTTGATCAAACCAACAATAACAACCCCGTTCAAAATCGACTTTGAGTGGTGGAAGAAACACGACCGGGATTGGCGGGTGTATCTTAGAAGTTTTTTGTGTGAAGAACATCAAGCCATGTTTGAAACTATGGACAATGATGAAATAATCGACTGGGTTGATCCCAAAACCGGTGAGGTCACTCAGGTAGATGGCTTGTTTCATATATTAATGACACATTGCGCCAAACAAGAAGATTTTTTTAACAGTCGAATGTCCCTTGTTGATACTGTTTTTAGGATATTATTGGCAAATGGCAACCGCCCGACCACGCCGGAAGAACTGGGAGAGCGCATGAATCGCCCAGCATCTACAATTCTAAGAACGCTTTCCGGGGTTCGTGTTTATAAAGGGATCCGCCCTATTTTAAAAGAATGAAAGTGGTAAAATAAGTGTGCCATTTCTGCCCCTGTAGCTCAATTGGACAGAGCACTGGACTTCTAATCCAACGGTTACAGGTTCGAGTCCTGTCAGGGGCGTCTTATATACTCCCTATACCAAAATTTCCAAACATCCTTTTCATGATGGCACAATACCCACAAGCAATTTATGATTTTGGAGAAAGGTAATCTTATGAAATTTATACTTCGATGGTTGATTATTGCTATATCCCTTTATGTCGCTGTGATGATCGTCCCTGGTATCCGGGTTGAGGGAGATGGGTGGATTGTTTTTTCGGTCATGGCAATTATTTTAGCACTCGTAAATGCCACAATCAGACCCGTTCTTAAATTCCTATCATGTGGTTTAATCATCCTCACGCTCGGACTGTTTTCCCTTGTTATTAATGCAGTTACATTTTTGCTTGCATCAAATATCGCCCAAAACTGGTTCAACGTGGGTTTCTATGTCGATGGCTTCGTACCAGCCTTGCTTGGTTCAATCATAGTAAGTGTCGTTTCAGTGGTTTTAGCTAAAGTTTTAATTGATGAGGAAAAATAGTTGATATTATCTAGGTAAATTCTACAAAGATGAGGTGCCATGAATGGCATCTTAATAAAAAATATCAACATTTCTGCTGTCAACATTTCTGCTTGCACATTATATTATCGTCGAGTATACTCTTACGCTGTGTTGGTAAATAATATTGACACAATAAAGAAGCCAAAATCCAAATAACCCGGTTTCTTTCCGCTGCCCAGCCATCAAAGATGGTCAAGAG
>JAXHUT010000391.1:0-8671 GCA_034189405.1 Chloroflexota bacterium | reverse complement strand
CTCGATACCTTCCTTCCGCCTGACCAGACCCTGGGCGAAATTTCTCTTAAGGATCTGGAAAACTTCACTCACTGGCTAGAAAATGATCGCGGTGTGCCCTGCAGCCCAAAAAGTCTTTCCCGACGCATCACATCTTTAAAGAGCTTCTTTCGATGGTTGCAAAATAGTGCGGTGCTGCTGGTTGATCCGGCAGACAAACTTGTGCAGCGGTCTGTATCCAGCCCCTTGCCGGATGTTCTATCGCCGGAGGAAATCGAAAAGTCCCTGGCTGTTGCAAGGGATTTGCGAGAAGCTGAACAAGCAGATGCCCGACCTTACACGTTGATCAAATTACTGCTTGAAACAGCTATCAAAAAAGGGGAATGTCGAAACATTGTTCTGAACCATCTTTCACTCGAAGACCCCGAAAAAGCCTATGTCTTTATCCGCTACACCAACCCCCGCTACCGTTACAAGGAACGAAAAATCCCCCTCTCTAAGGATTGGGTTGAATCTTTTAACGAATACGCGAATCAATATGAACCGGAAGAACGCCTTTTCCCGTGGACGCCGCGTCGCCTGGAATACATTTTAGAGGATCTCACAGAAGCTGCCGGCTTGGAAAAACGCATTTCCTTTGACATGTGCCGCTGGACAAGCGTTTTGCAAGACCTGGTTGACGGCGTCGAGCCTGAAAAGATTCGGCAGAAATTAGGCGTCTCAAAAATTCAATTTCGTGAAGTGCGCCAAAAATTGCGAAAGTTAGCCCTTCAACAAGGCTTCACCATCAACGAAGATTCTGGCGAAGCTTAAACCTGAAAAACGTCCGCAGATCATTGCTGTAAACAAAGGTGTTTCCTAAGCTACCTTGCGCACGAGACGCAAGTGTAAGATTTTCCTTGTGTTAACTGTAATCTTGAACGTTTCAGATGGTCTTAAGCCAACCACCCAAGCAATTTCATCCCCCGAACAAACCAACGGCCAAAGATCCCGCATATGTTCCGGGATCTTTTCATTGATGAACAAGTCCTTTAGTTTTTGGGTATGCTCTGGCATGCCCAGGGGTTGCCACCGGTCCCCAGTCTGGCGTCCCCGCACGACCATGGGCATTTTCAACGAGTCAAAATCCAACCAGGCTTCATTCAAATCCAGGTCTTTAGCCTTATCGATTTTGGCAGCATTGACCTTCTTGATTAACCTGGCTTGCAAGCTCCATCCATGACACAAAGCCACATCCTGATGTAGATTTAAAGTCGCTTTCACATCAGGGTTTTGCAGCAAGGGCATATCCCAATTTGGTAAATCACTCCCCCAGGTTTTGATAATTAAATAGTCTTCAATTTTCGCAAGATTCAATCTAGCGACAAAATCCGATTCGCCGTCCTGGGAGGGGTCATTGGCGAATGCCAGACCCCGTTCGACAGCATCATAACCAACATCACGACAATCCGGTCGGAGTAATGAAACAGCAAATCTCAATACCCTGCGCTGAAGGGCTTTTGGTTGTCCTTGGAGTTTTGAATTGTAAAGAATGACTCGGTCCTGATTGTGTTTCACCAAACATGCTTTCCAGGCATGATCGGCTTGTGCATCTAAATATCGATCTTCCTCCCGCAAGACATCCGCCATTCGCCATAAAACCTCGCTTATCCGAGGATTATATTTTTCCAATTCGGGAATCAATTTATGTCGCAGTTTATTCCTGAAATAGGTTACATCCCGATTGGTATGATCAATGCGCGGTGCAACACCCAGCGTCTTGAGGAAATCATCAATATCCTTTCGCCATATGCCAAGCAAAGGGCGGACAAGGGGAATGTCTGGATCCCATAATGGGATAACTTTTCTGTGTGCCATGCCTGTCAGACCTGGCAGGGCAGACCCCCTCAGGAAATGCATCAGGACAGTTTCGACCTGATCATCAGCATGATGACCTACTGCGACAGCCTGTACGTTAAATACCCGCGCCTGTTCAAATAAAAAATGATAGCGCACATGCCGGGCAGCTTCCTCCAGGGATTGCCTTTGCGCATCGGCTGCTTTCTTCACATCCACGCGCCTGCGAACAAATTCCAATCCTCGAGAAACGGCTAAACTCTCAATATAATCTGCATCCTGAATTGATTCTGAGCGCAGGCTGTGATCCAGGTGTGCTAACTTCAATGAAAAACCTAAAATGTCCAGACCAAACATCAAAGCCAGGCTGTCTGCGCCGCCAGAGACACCAACCAGAACAGGTTGATCAAAGGTCAAACCGCACTTCTCTACAGCAGCCTTTTTTAGATCGTCTAAGAACATACTCAAATTATAGCACGCGAGGAAAGGCAAGACGAATTGAGGTATACTTCACTGAGAGATTAAAAATAAATGACAATTTCACCTTTAATCATCGGGATAACAGGAAATATTGCCACCGGAAAAAGTGTGGTGGGGCACATGCTGGCTAACTCCGGCGGGCTTGAAATCGATGCCGACGTTGTTGCCAATCGCATGTTGTACCCCAATGGGCCAGCCTATCACCTGGTTATCAAAACCTTTGGAGACAGCATTTTAACATTAAATGGCAGCATTTCCCGCAAGAAATTGGGCGAGATCGTTTTCTCAGACCCGAAGCAGCTTGAAAAACTTGAAAAAATCGTACACCCTGAAGTCACAAAATCCATCAAGGAACGCATCAAGCATGCCTCTCGTCCCTTTATTATCATTGAAGCCATCAAACTACTTGAATCCGATTTGGTTGAAATTTGTGATACCGTATGGGTGAGTCACGCCTCTGTTTCACATCAAATGAAACGCCTTGTACAATCCAGAAATCTAACCGAGGAAGGTGCAAAAACCAGAATACAGGCGCAGCCGTCGCAATCGGAGAAACTTAATCGGGCAGATGTTGTTATAAATACTGAAGGTATCTTCAAACAAACATGGCAGCAAATACAGGACGCCCTTAAGGGTACAATTCATATGAAAGGAAGCCAAATACCAACCCAAGCACACCGTTCGGGCGATTGGTTTTTCCCGGATGTGAATGTGATCCCGCAGGGTGACATTGAGGATTTCTGGCAAACCCTGGCAGAAGAAGAGCAAGCTGATTGGTATGCTAAATTGGGTTCAAGGATCATCCTGGCTGCTATGAAAGAAGACCATCTCAAGGGTCTCTTATTATGGGACAATTGGAACTTTACAGCAGCCTTCGACCGATGGGTCACAACAAATAAGCAAAGACTCTTGTCGAAGATCATTCTGGACGCCTTCCATAACCAGGTAGAACAGCAAGAATGTGAGGCTGTCCTCATCTCAAATCAAAAAGCGCTTATAAACAGTTTTTTTTCTGTTAAAATTGGATTTGAGAACCTAGAAATCAATGAAATCCCTTACCCAGCATGGCAGGAGGCTGCAGAAAGGGTTTTAAAGGAAGTTGATGATAAGATCTGGATAAAAATATTAAGCGAACCTATTGAAACCATTGACCGCTGATAAACCTTAGAGCGACTAACGTATGACACAAATTCTTAATGACATCTCCTTCTTAATCCAACGATTTCGATGGACCGATCTCCTGGATATTATTCTAGTCACAGCAATCTTTTACATCCTTTTGCTGTTGCTTCGGGACACAGAAGCCCTCGTCTTATTGCGCGGGGTGCTCTTTATCATTATCCTGCTGGTGTTGTTCATCAGTTTGGTGGATCTCCCTGCTTTTTCATGGTTGATCAGCTCAGTCTTACCAGCCCTTGTCTTCGCTATCCCTGTTATTTTTGCCCCTGAAATTCGGCGCGCACTCGAGCGTGTTGGCAGAGCTGGGAATGTGACTTTCCTGGCAAGGTCGAGAACTATTTCAGAAAAACAATTTAAAGAGACCCTTAATGCCGTCATACAAGCCTCCGGACGTCTTTCAGAGCGGCATCATGGCGCATTAATTGTGATCCAACGGATGCAAGGCCTGGTTGAGTACGCTGAGACAGGCGTCCCAATGCATGCCATTGTCACACCGGAATTATTATTGCAAATCTTTTACCCTAATACGCCCTTGCACGATGGTGCAGTCATTATTGTCAATAGCGAGGTCAGAGCAGCATCATGCGTCATGCCCCTCTCAGCCAGCGGTGTTTTAAATCGCTCACCCGAACGCACAATGGGGTTACGTCACCGTGCCGCATTGGGAATTTCAGAAGTCAGTGATGCGATTGCCGTTGTCGTCTCAGAAGAAACAGGTAGCATCTCAATTGCTCACAATGGGAAAATAATCAAACGTTTAAATATGGAGAGATTAGAAAACACTTTGCATGCTTTCTTCCAGCCAACGGAATTTTCGGGTGGGAAGAGTTTATGGTCACAACTGCTGTCCCTCATTAAACTCAAAACGCCAAAAGGAAAGCGTAGGGAGCAGTCATGAAACAACCCAAAAAACTCATCAGCAATCTGCCTACATTGCTGACAGCCCTTGTTTTTGCGGTCGGTGTTTGGATATTTGCAGTCACGCAGGCTGATCCTACAATCACACAAGCCTATCCACAACCTCTTGAGTTTGAGATCATCGGACTGGACCCAAACTTAACCATTGTTAACGAAATCTCACGGCAAGTCAGCCTGACCATTCGTGCGCCTTCCTCGGTTTTTTCTCAACTGGAAAACGATCGCAACCTGATTGATGTAACACTCGATCTTTCCGGTCTCGAATCCGGTGTGCATAACCTGACGCCGCAGGTCAATATCAGCCTGTCACCTACAGAAGTAGTGAGCGTTAACCCGGGAACAGTATTTGTGAAACTCGATTCGATCATATCAAAACAATTCCCGATCCAGGTTAATATGCTTGGCAATCCCGCCATTGGTTTTGATGTGGATACACCCGAATTAGACCAGGATACCGTCTCAATATCTGGTCCAGAATCTGTCGTCAGTTCTGTTAACAAAATCATAGCCGAGGTTAACATTGTGGATGCCTCAGTAGATATCCAACGCACCGTGGATTTAACTGCCCTTGACGCCCAGGGAAATCAAATTGAAGGTCTCACCATAATTCCCGACAACATCCAGGTTTCTATCCCCGTCAAACAACGTGAGGGATATCGAACAGTGGCGGTCAAGATCGTCACAAGCGGTCAAATCGAATCCGGTTACCGGCTGACATACATCTTCTCCAACCCGCCAACGGTCACCATTTATTCCTCAAATCCGCAGTTGGTTGAAAGCAACCGTGGATTTGTTGAGACAACACCAATCAATCTCAATGGCGCAAACCAGGATATGGAAATACAAGTATCCCTGAATTTGCCTGAGGGAATCAATGTGGTTGACAGTCAGAACATCACGGTGGAAATTGGGATCGACCCCATCGAGAGCAGCGCCAGCTTCAACAACATCCCTGTACAAATTGAAGGATTGGCAGATGGATTGGACGCAACGGTTTCACCTGAATTTGTCGATGTCTTCCTTTCTGGTCCAATCGACTTGTTGGATAACCTCAGCCTAGAATCCCTGGTCGTGATCATCAACCTTGAAGATAGAGATCCCGGCACCTATACCCTGGCGCCTGAAATCCAGCTAGAAAATGAGGAAATTAACGTTGATGCCATACTGCCAAATACCATTGAGGTGATCATATCTAACTGAAATCCTTGAACTCTTAAGGTCTCAAGTATGCTCGGGGAAAGTCCCTTCCTTTTAGGGAAGGGATTTAGGGTTAGGTAAAAATTTTTAGAAATCAATGAATAATGTACGTCAGGGATCAAAGATCAGCCTCATCAGCTAATATTTTCGAAAAATCTGATGACAAACTAACCCCCTTACCCCCTCCCTGAAGGAAAAGGGAGTTAAAGTCCCTTCCTTTTAGGGAAGGGATTTAGGGTTAGGTAAAGATAAAGTTTCTAAAATCAATGAAAAATTTGCGTCAAGGATGAATGATCAACATTCTATTATCCAATATTTGAAAAATCTGATGACGACCACCCCCCTGCCCCCTCCCTGAAGGAAAGGGGTGAATTTTCCGCAACAAGGACCTGTATCGCATATTTATCTTGTCATTCATCCTAACAGATTAATACCTTTTCAATCGGGTATAATCACTCCCTATGGCAAAACCTGTCGTCGCCCTTGTGGGCAGACCTAATGTGGGCAAAAGCACCCTCTTCAACCGCCTAACGGGGGAACGTCTGGCGATTGTTGACGAGATCCCCGGTACCACCCGTGACCGCCTATTAGCTGAAGCGGATTGGAGCGGCTATTTTTTCTATGTCATGGATACCGGCGGCATCGATCCCACAAAAGCAAAGGGACAAACGCCCCTATCCATTGGCTCTCATGATTTTATCAGTCAAATTCGTGATCAAGCTGAATTGGCGATACAAGAGTCTGATTTAATCCTGTTTATCGTCGATGGGCAAGCCGGGGTTACACCCGCAGACCACGAAATCGCGGATATTTTGCGCCGGAGTCAGAAAAAAGTGGACGGTCAATTTTTGCCGCCGATTATCCTTGTGGTCAACAAAGCCGAAAGTGCAAAAATACGCCAGGTCGTTGGAGAGTTCTACGAACTCGGCATGGGCGAACCTTATGCTGTTTCTGCCCTTCACGGCACCGGTACAGGCGACCTCCTCGATGAAGTTGTGAAACACATTGAGGCTATCGACGAGGACATGGAAGAGGACATGTCTGCAAAAATTGCCATCGTCGGAAAGCCAAATGTCGGCAAATCCAGCTTACTTAATAAAATTGTGGGGCAAGAACGTGCCATTGTAAGTGAAATACCGGGCACAACCCGAGATGCTGTTGACACAAAGCTGATTTACAATGATCTCCCTGTAACATTAATTGATACGGCTGGCATCCGTCGGCGAGGCAAGGTGTCTCCAGGAGTAGAGAAATACAGCGTCGTCCGGAGCATGAAGGCGATTGAACGAGCTGATGTTGCTATTTTAGTCATCGATGCGACAACCAGCATCACAGTACAGGATACTCATATCGCCGGGTATATCAAAGACGCCTGGAAGAGTGCTGTGGTTACCGTCAATAAATGGGACCTCGTTGAAAAAGACACCTACACCATCAACGATTACACAGACCACATTCGCCAGGAGCTGAACTTCATGGATTATGTTCCAATGATTTTTATCTCTGCCCTGACAGGGAAACGTGTTGACCAGGTCTTACCTCTTGCCCTGCAGGTTCAGGAAGAAAGGCTGGTCCGGCTGACAACCTCCCAAATCAACAAAATCATTCAGCGTGCTCAGGACATGCACCCTGCCCCCTCAAAGACAGGGAGGGCTTTAAGGATTTATTACGGAACCCAGGTTCGCAGCGATCCCCCCACTTTTATGCTGTATGTAAACGACCCTGCACTGGCACATTTTACTTACCTGCGTTACCTGGAGAATCAGATCCGAAAGGATTATCCCTTTGTGGGTACGCCGGTACGACTGGTGCTCAAAAAACGGCGACATTAGACTTTATTATTTCAAAGCTTGGATTATAATCATTAAGTCAAACCGGGATCGTTACAAACAAATCAAATTGAGTAAGCAGAAAAAATGTTAGATAAATACCAAACAGAACAAGATATTGAAAACACCCAACCGATAAGTGACAAAAAATCAAAACGTTCAAGCTGTTTTGGTTTTGTTGTCGATACCATGGAAACGATCCTACTTGCTTTGATCTTATTCCTGGTCATCAATGCACTTTCTGCACGCGTCCGTGTTGAAAATATCAGCATGAAGCCAACCCTCCAACCGGGAGATTTTCTCCTTGTTAATCGCGTCGCTTATAAATTTAGCGAGCCCGCAATTGGGGATATTGTCGTCTTTCATGCACCTGGCGCCAGCGACCTGGATTATATCAAACGCGTGATCGGCAAACCCGGTGATCATGTAAAAATAAACGATGGTGTTGTTTATGTTAACGACCAACCGCTCTATGAACCCTATATCGCCGATCCACCCAGATATAGCGGCGAATGGGACGTTCCCCCTGATCAAGTTTTCGTTCTCGGTGATAATCGCAATAATTCCAGCGATTCTCATATGTGGGGTTTTGTTCCCTATGAAGATATCGTTGGCAGAGCCCTATTAATTTACTGGCCGTTATCAGAAGCAAGCTTACTAAACAGTCGTGATCTTGTCCAGGCTGTGCCGAATTAATGTTTATCAGTGATAAAATCGAACTTGCAATATCAAAAACAAACTGTTAAATAAATTTCTGTAAATAATATGAATGACATTGCTTCAAAAACTAATCCCCAAATAACCCAGCCATGTAAGAATTGCCAAGGTGGTCAAAAAAGCCTGAAATCTGCCACATTGATGACCTGGCTTGGAGATGACCTGATCACAGTTCCCGATTTTCCCGCATGGATCTGTGATATGTGCGGGCACTGCAATTACGACACCCATGCTTTAGCCCAACTGAGTTTATTACTGAATCCCGATGCGGGCACACCGATACAAACGCCATTAAACCCACCGAGCAAAAAACCGACAGCCAACACCCCACCCCCATCATAATAATATAGAAGAGTCTCCTTTGCAATGAAGGTTTTTGCAGTGGATTCAATCCTTTTTATTAAGATGGAAAAATTGACTGTCAAGGCAAAGTTAAAGAGTCCTACTCTCTAGCAAAGTAGAAATGTCCTACTCAGCAGCATGAATAGGTTGTCCATTGATCCTGTAGCCGTAGGTTCTCCAGGGGTGATCTTTAG
>JAXHUT010000390.1:0-2798 GCA_034189405.1 Chloroflexota bacterium | reverse complement strand
TGACAGTGTCGAGGATGCGGTTATCATCCCGAACTATCAGATCCCACAATGGCCTATTTCAACCGTCCAGGGGCATCAAGGACGATTGGTGATCGGTTACCTTGAGGGTGTTCGGGTCCTGGTTTTACAGGGGCGGGCGCATTTCTATGAGGGGTACAGCATGGGGCGCATCACCTTACCCGTGCGTGTGATGAAACAATTGGGATGTGATAAGCTGGTGGTGACTAATGCTGCGGGTGCCATAAACCCCGACTTTGTCCCTGGCGATTTAATGTTAATTAACGATCATCTTAATATTATTGGTATGACGGGCGCCAACCCGCTCAAGGGGCCGAACCTGGAAGAATTCGGACCTCGATTCCCGGATATGAGCCAACCATATGACCGAGAATTGTTAAAACTTGCTCGAGAAGCTTGTGAAGAAGCGGGAATGGCTTTCCAGGAAGGCGTGTATGCTTCCTTAGCAGGACCCTCGTTTGAAAGCCCTGCAGAACTTCGTTTTCTACAGACCATCGGCGCAGACGCAGTGGGCATGTCCACGGTACCAGAGGTGATTGTGGCGAGACACAGCAGCATGTGTGTATTGGGTGTATCTGGAATTAGTAATAAAGCAAATTTAGACGGCAGTACGGTTACAACCCATGAAGAAGTGTTAGAGGCTGGCGAGGTGTTGGTCCCGAAGTTAACCGCCCTTATTCGTGGATTTTTATCAAAGCTATAGGTTGTGATTGTTTTGATTTCAATAAAATTATACAGGGACGCTTGAAATGAACGCGTTTCTTGATGACATTTTACGCGGTTTGGTCACATTTAGTACCGGCATTTTTATCTTGCTGGGCTTAGGTTTTGTAATCTATCTGCGGAAATTTATCAAGGGATTAAGAGAATGGCAGGGATCCGTTTTTGGATTGGAAAAGGATCTTGCTCAACGAAAATTAATCTCTGCTTCAACTGGCTTGACCCTTATATTGCTACTTGTAATTGGAGAATTTTTGTTAATTACCTTTATCAGCCCAAGGTTGTCCCTTGTACCAAGTCAATCTGCCAGTTCAATTGATCCCTTAGCATCCCCAACCACGACATTATCGGCAATGGTCGATCAGACGCCCCAACCAGCAGATATATCAGGTGAGCCGCAAGAGACTCTTGAGTCAGACTGTATTGAAGATGTGCTTGAAATCACATTCCCTGCAGATGGTGAGCAAGTCAGTGGTACTGTTGAATTGATCGGTTCGGTCAATGTTGCAGATTTTGGGTCCTATAAATATGAATTTTCTACGACCGGTACGGTAAATTGGGTCACGATCGCAGCCGATAATCAGTTAAAATTAGATGAAAGTTTGGGTTTTTGGTACACCAGCGCGTTAACGCCGGGTCCGTATTTATTAAGCTTGGTGCCTCTGAATAATTTGGGAGAAGAAATGACACCCTGTATTATCACCGTAGAAGTTGTCCCTGAGGAGTAATTTTTTCAATGCCTGAAATAACAATTCGATCTTTTAAACCTGAAGATGTTGAGAATTTACAAAAATTTGACCATGGTTATTACACGGATTATGTTTGGCAAATGAGTTTGGACCTTAGTATAGATAAAGTGGAAACAAAATTCCAACGAGTGCGTTTACCAAGACAAGTATTCGTTTCTTATCCGCGAAAACGGGAATTAATTTTTCAAGAAATGGATGATGTCGAAGCTGTTTTGGTGGCAATTTTTGATGATCGACCCGTAGGTTACATCAAAATTGTTTCCAGTAAAAAGTCTGGTGTTGCCAGGATTTCTGATCTTGTTGTTTCTTCGCCGATACGTCGACAGGGAATTGCAAGTGGTTTAATGGTAGCTTCTATGGATCTCTGCACAAATCGTAGTTTCCATACATTAATTTTAGATGTTCAATCGAAGAATGATCCCGCGATCAGGATGGCAAATAAATTGGGATTCAATTTTTGCGGATTTCAGGATCATTATTTTCCGAACCAGGAATTAGCGTTGTTCTTCAGTCGTTTCACGCGGTAACTATTCGTAGGTAGGCTCAATGATTTTTGGGATTTCTTGGGGAAGTGTTTTTCAAACGATCAGCCAGATCTTGACAGCTGGCGTTGCTATAACGGCGTTTTCGCTATTGCTTTATTCCCTTGCATATAACTTACGTGAACGGGTCGTAAGAGCATTCATCATCATTTTGTTGTGCGTGACACTTGTCTATACGGCTGAGTCCATAGCTGGCGTCAGTCAGCAGCCGATCCTAATAGAAATCATGCTCAAATTAAAATGGCTCGGTATCATATTCTTACCTGCAACTTATTTGCACTTCTCCGATTCCTTGCTGACTCTTACAGGACGACCAAGCCGAGGACGCCGGTTGTGGGCGGTTCGGCTTATTTATGGGTTCTCATTCTTTTTGGCTGCATTGCTGCCCTTTAATATCATTGTTGGTCCATATGTGGAAGCAAGTTCACCAGCACCTTACCTTGCACGAACATTATTCACTAATTTTTTTGCGTTTTATTATGGCGCCGTGATGCTCATCGCCGGTTCTATTCTTTATCGCGCTTATCAAAGAACGGTCACAAAAACAAGTCGTCGAAGGATGGTTTACCTGCTTGCTGGGGCAACAGCTGCTGCTGTAGGTACATATCCTTATTTACTTTATGGATCAGGGATTTTTTCAAAGATACCCCTCGTGTTTTGGATGCTTGTCAGTTTGAGCAGTATGAGTGTCGCTGGATTTTTAGTTGTGATGACTTATTCCGTGGCATTTTTTGGCGTAACATGGCCCGATCGGCTTGTCAAAAGCCGA
>JAXHUT010000039.1:0-4330 GCA_034189405.1 Chloroflexota bacterium | reverse complement strand
TCAAACGCCCGATCTTACAAAGCACTGCGTGAAAGGGACCGTGCACTGACACGCCGTAACCAGGACCTTGCACTCCTCAATAACCTTGCCTCTGCCCTGGCTTCCATCACCGAGATGGATGAGCTGCTCAAAACCGCCCTGGATCGTGTGATAAATTATTTTAATGTCCGCATGGGCGAAATCTACCTGAAGGAGAAAGACCAAAATACCCTTCATAAAGTTCTGCATCGGGGCGAACGCATCCACAGAATATGGTCAAGCGATCGATTTACGCTGGGCGAGTCCCTGATCGGTAAAACAGCTCAAAGTGGACAGCCAATCCTGGTCGACCTGCCCTATGAAGAAGACCCATATCTCAGAAATCAAAACCTGGCAGAGAATGACATCAAACAAATTGCTAGCTTCCCGCTCACCAGCCGAAGTGAGGTCCTGGGCGTCCTCAGCATCGCAACGCACCAGGAACAAGGTCTGGATGCCATGGATCAGCAATTGCTCTCATCTATCGCCTCTTGGGTTGGCACGACACTGGAAAACGTCATGCTGAACATACAGGGGCGACGTCTTGCGGTTCTTGAAGAACGCGAGCGTATTGGCATGGACCTGCATGACGGTGTTATCCAATCAATTTACGCGGTTGGCTTGACCCTTGAACATGCCCGCCTGCTTTTAGGAGAAGAACCAGAACAAACCAGGAAACGCATCAACCAATCCATTGAAGATCTTAACAGCACCATTAGGGATTTGCGCGCTTTTATCATGGACATGCGCCCACGCCAATTGGTCGAAGAGAACTTAATGGATGGCTTGCAGCGCCTGGTCAATGAATTTCAGGCGAACTCACTGGTCGAGACCACTCTCAGCGGACCATCGGATGGTTTAAAGAGTCTGCCGGACGCCCATGCCATCGCCTTATTTCACATCTGCCAGGAAGCCTTAGCTAATATCGCCAAACATGCGCAAGCCAGTAAAGTGGAAGTGATGGTGTGGGCCACGGCAAATCGTGTCTTGATGGAAGTACATGATGACGGAAGCGGATTCGACCCTCAACAAGTTCGGTTCACCCTGGGACACGGCATTTCAAATATGCAGACTCGCGCAGGCAATATGGGCGGCGATCTTGAAATCACATCCGAGCCAGGAGAAGGCACGACAATTATGGCCTGGATGCCCTTCACTGATAATCAAAAGAAGAACCTGGATTGAACAATGGGTGAATCGCGCGACTTAGAAAAAGCTGCCCTACGGGGAGAACCCTCCTATGTTTGGCGGGAAGGGCAGCAGCGGCGGTTGAGAATGATCCTGGAGGCGGCAGGGGAACGCCTACCCGGCAAAGTGCTTGTGGATGGCTGCGGTCTTGGCATGTACCTGCGCCACCTGGGGCAGTTCACCGGGGATATTGTTGGCTTGGATATCGAATTTGAACGGCTTCAAGAAGCAAAAACGAAAGCATCCTGGGTGGTCAATGGTGTGGGAGAAACACTTCCCTTCCCATCAAATAGATTCGACCTGATATTGAGTCACGAAGTCCTGGAACACGTTCAGGATGATCAGGCTGCAATCAATGAAATTGTCCGCACCCTGGCTCCGGGCGGTCGGCTGGTCCTTTTTTGCCCTAATCGAGGTTATCCCTTTGAAACACACGGCTATTACTGGCAAAACGAATACCATTTTGGTAACACGCCATTAATCAACTACCTGCCGCGACCCTGCCGAGACAAACTTGCCCCCCATGTTAATGTCTATACTCGGCGAGATCTTGCAAAATTGTTTGAGGGCTTACCAGTAAAGTTGATCGAACGCAGGACCATCTTTGGCGCTTACGACAACATTATTGCCCGCCGACCAAAATTAGGGAATTTTATCCGCCGCATTTTGCATTGGTTGGAAAAAACGCCTTTGCAGGTTTTTGGATTATCACATTTTTGGGTGGTGGAAAAAATCTAAGAAAATAAGCTGGGGGAGTGCCTGAAAAAGCAATTTAACAAGCTTAATCCACATTCTAACATTTTACATATCTTTTTTTGACGTGTTTCTTATACATGTTTCTTAAATTAAGAGTGTAAACATTCAATATAACCATGATTGGAGGAAAAGATGGCCAATTTAATTCAACGTGATCCTATTCGTGATTTGCTTTCTTGGAACCGTTCAATGGAGCGAGTGCTCAATACGCTCTATGATGACGGTGAGCTCGGTTTCGGAGAACCCTTGAACCTGCGGCTCCCGTTGGATGTCATCGAAAATGATGATGAATTCATCGTCAAAGCCGATGTTGCTGGGATGGACCCCGACAATTTAGAGATCACCTACACAGACAATAACCTTTCTTTGAAGGGTGAGATCAAAGATGAATATGAGCAAGAGGGTGAGGAAGGACGCTACCATATCCGGGAACGCCGATACGGCACCTTCCAGCGCACGATCTCCATGCCCGGCTCAGTCGATGTAGAGAATATCCGGGCTGAAACCGAAAACGGCATTTTGCAGATTCACCTGCCAAAGAAAGAAGAAGTCAAACCGCGCCGCATTAAAATCAAAGGCGGTAAAAAGCAAAAAGTAATTGAAGGCAAATCAAAGAATAAATAATCACAACTAAACAAATAATCACGAAAAGGCGGCATAATCTCGCTGCCTTTTTGATTCTTAACACCAAAATCGACTAGTCGGAAGACACGGGCACCAAACGAATTTCATACAGCTTTGGCCATCGTTTGCCGGTGATGAACAGGCGATCACTTTCGGGGTCATAGGCGATGCCATTTAATACGTCGGTGTCCGTTGTTCGAATGTCATCCGGCAGAATAGCGCTCAGGTCTATCCATCCCACCACTTCGCCCGTCAGCGGATTAATCCGCACAATATCATCCGTCTGCCAGATATTGGCATAAATTTCTCCCCTGATGTATTCCAATTCATTCAAACGTTGGATAGCCTGCCCCTGGTACGTGATAGAAAGGCTGTCAACAACCTGGAAAGTATTCGGATCTAAAAAATAAAGCCTGTCTGTCCCATCGCTGAGGATCAAACGCTGGTCATCATAAGTTAAACCCCAGCCCTGTGTTTGATAGGTAAATTGACGTATTATTGAAAAATCCTCCAGGGCATAAACAAATCCGACTTTCTCACGCCAGGTGAGCTGAACGAGTTGATTATCATAGATCGCTAAACCCTCTGCAAAGAATTCGTCGGATAAATCCACCTTTCGAAGAACTTCACCAGTTTCAAGGTCAACCTGCCTGAGGGAAGATTCGCTATACAAACCAGTGCTTTCATATAGATACCCCTTGTGATAGACCAGTCCCTGTGTAAAAGCCCGGGGATCGTGAGGGTAGGAATTCACGACCGCATAAGTCATTTTCGGGGTCAGCTCTTCTGGCAGCGATGAGCGAACTTCTCGGGGCGTATTGTAATTAAGAAAGATAAATACAGCCCCAATTATGAATAGGGCACTTAAAAACAACGACCAAACTATTTTATTTTTGGAATCAGGTTTTTTCATATCATCATTCATCACTTTAATTCAATGGCTACAGTAATTGTTTCAATTCATAGTCACCCAAACCATACCCCGATTATATCAAACCTCAGTGCCGATGATGTGTGGGTGGGTTGGTCATCAAATCCTAGAAAAGATCAAATCTCGTGAAATATCAAGGCTCAGCACGCGAATTATTGTTCCCCAAGCTGGAGCGCAGCGGAACACCTTTAGGTGTAGGAGCGCAGCGGAACACCTTTAGGTGTAGGAGCGCAGCGGAACACCTTCAGGTGCATGCCCTACAGGACATCTGTAATAAATAACGCAAAAAATCAGGGTTGGGTATTAATTCTTTTACAAGACAACCACCTTTACAGCATATCAACGCCTTGAACGCAGGTGCCCGTTGAACAACCCACCGATGTGTGAATATTATAAAACTAGGCTGGGTTGTCAAAAAATAAGCATTTCATCAAAAAATTTTTTGAAATATCAAGGTTGAAGAATCAAATGCACTCACACACAAACCACACACACAAACCACCACAAACCACCCTACAAAAAAAGGCCCTGTCTATGTTACAATTCATCACGAGAACATTAAATTCCTGGTACCCAGTACCTGATAACAAATACCTATCCACTACTCACCACTCACGAGGCTCTCATGAACCCAGTCATTTCCCGTTTTATCCGTTACATAAAAATCGATACCCAATCCGCCCGAAAATCCATATCAGAGCAACTACGACTACTCCTAGAAATGCCAGCCAGTCGGGAGACACATCACTTCTTGTCGTTTAGTTTCTTATGTGTAACCTGCGTCCCAAGCCAACCAACGAATCCAAGCGCAAC
>JAXHUT010000389.1:0-3932 GCA_034189405.1 Chloroflexota bacterium | reverse complement strand
TCCTGATGGTAGCGATTGTGGAACCGGTCATGCCTTCTGCCCATACACTATTGGTACAGACACCTACTGCCCGTATGATTCGGGTGTCAATTCCCTTGGTTGTGCAGATAAGATAGAAATCGATGTCTTGTCGCCTACGGACATCTTCACTTGTTATTACGACGAGACTGCCAGACATTACACGATTAACATTCTTGGTTTGGTCCCCCTGGCAAATTCTGGTGAGACCTGTCCTGTGGATCCTGCAGATTATTACACGCACACCCTTATCAGCCGAGAAGAGGCTTACAATTGTGCTTGTTTGTACGGCAGCTTTACCGAGGTCGGAGTTACTGCAGTTGAACTAATTTCCTTCAAGGCTGCCCCTTCGCAGGAGGGGGTCCTCATTGAATGGGAAACAGCCTCAGAGATTGACAACCTGGGTTTCAATCTCTATCGGGAAGACCTACAAACAGGCCTGAAAGTAAAAATTAACCCTGAATTAATTCCCAGCAAGTTACCAGGCAGCACACAAGGTGCCCAATATGAATTTTGGGATCAGGCTGTTATTTTTGGGGAGCCTTATGCCTACTGGCTTGAAGACATCGACCTTCACATGCGCGTCAAAGACCAGTATGGCCCGGTCATCCCACTGTGGTGGCATTTTTTCCTGCCCATTTTATCAGTGGATCGGTAGATAGCTCTTGCTTCGGTCTGAATTGATAAACTTTCTTTTCAACCGGTGAGCGAGGTCAGGAGACGGAAGACTAAAGATTGTTTTCGGGGGGACTGCTTCCATCTCAACAATCAGATAATTGTGAACACCTTCCTTTGTTCTGTTTTCCCTCGTTGTTTAATTTTTCAATCGTTGGATTCACTGCAATGAGGACTTATTGTAGTGGATTCTTCGTTATAGAATAGTCGTATCAATCATTAAATGAAACTTATTACCCATGTCTGAAAAAATCACAACAAGCCTCTACCATCTGCTCAGTCAGCCAACCCAGACAACCGATCTCAGGGCTGAGCTGATAGGATTTTCTCACGAGGATTGGAGGAAATTCAAGGATTTGGCTGAAAATCACAGTCTTTTACCCTTGGTTTATGCACGTCTAAAGGGTCTAGGGATGTCTCACTATATCCCTGCAGACTATCAAGAAAACATGCATCTGGCTTATTTAACGAATGCGGTTCGCAACGCCTTGTTTTTACATGAGGCGAAAACCGTCCTACAAGCGCTTAATAAAGTCAAAATCCCCGTCATCGCCCTTAAAGGCATTTATCTTCTCGAGAACATTTACCCCGACATCAGCATCCGTACCATGAACGACCTGGACCTGATGCTCAAAAAAGGGGACATTCAAGCAGCGCTTTCCGTCTGTCAGTCCCTTAGGTACCAACCCACCACTTATTTCGACATCCAGGATGATAACCTGGATATTAAGCACGTCCCACCGCTTATAAAAGAGCCCGGACCCTACCTGGAAATGCATTGGACCATCTTAGAAGAAAAGCGCCCTTTCACCATCGATGCAGAGGGCTTATGGCGGCGAGCGGTGCCCACCGTTATCGCTGGGGTGGACGCATTCGCCCTATCGCCTGAGGATCTGATCCTGCATCTGTGCCTGCATCTGGCTTATCAGCATCATTTCAACGTTGGATTGCGGGGGCTGTGTGACATTGCCGCCGTGCTGCGTCATTTTGAGGGGCAGCTGGACTGGCACAAACTGGTCGACACCGCGCAGGCATGGGGCGCAACCCGTGTGCTCTGGTTGAGCTTGACCCTTGTGGGCGATGTTTTAGCGGAGAATGTGCCATCTACACTTCTGGAAGGCATCCAACCCGCCCCACTCGACCCCTGGGTGATCGAAGAAGCCCGCTCACAATTAGAATCAAGGGGGCGCACTTCCCGGGTGATGACGCCTGATTTAGCCAAGTTTGCCGCCGAAAAAGGGTTTTTCTCTCGCATCCGCCTGGTTTGGGGGCGAATTTTTCTCCCCAGGCGTGTACTGGCACGTTTATACAACGTCCGACCTACTTCACCCCGCATCCTTGGGTGTTATTTCAAACGCGCAGCAGAATTAGTTAAGCAATACCGCACTTCGGTCAAACACATCCTCACCGAGGACACAGACACCCTCGTTAGCGCCGAAACCCAGGATGCCAATCAGCGTCTGAAAGCCTGGATGGCGGGATCTGTTGATGAGTTTCAATTATGAGATTGCTTCGTCACTGCGTTTCTCGTAAAAAATCTGTCATTGGACCGAAGGGAAGCAATCTCCGCACCACAAAAGTAGGGGCATTACGGTTTTCGCAATGGCAGCATGTGAGATTGCTTCGTCACTGCGTTCCTCGCAGTAACTGTGTTATATGTCAAGGGCAAAAAGAAGGAAGTCTAAGATTGACACCTCCATGCTGTTTGATTTCTAACCATCACATTCATGATAGTGATCATTTTTCTCATACACGCTGTAATTGCGACCTTAAAGGGCTTACCTTTTTTCATCAATCTCTCATAGAATTTTTTGATCACTGGATTGTGTTTGATAGCAGATAATGCTGCCATATACATTACCCTACGAATACTTTGCCTTCCTCCAAATATACGTCTTTTCCCTCGTTTCTTGCCGCTGTCACGATTATAAGGCGCCAAACCTGCCAGGGCAGCAATCTTTTGCCGATTAAGTTCTCCTAATTCTGGCATGTTGGCTGTCATGGTCACTGCTGTTATGAAACCAACGCCAGGCATGCTCTTCAGCAAAGTGATTTGGTTGTTCCATTTTTCTGAACTTTTCACTAATTGCTTGATCTCATCATCTATGATGCTAATCTGATGTTCAAGCCAGTCCAAATGCTCTCGAATGTCTGCTTTAATACTCTCATGGCACGTTCCCAGTCGATTTCCTTCCGCCGATCGGATATCAACGAGCTGTTCCCGTCGAGTAACCAGCGCACGAATGCGAATATCCAGATCTTCACGGGGTTGTTTGGGCTCAGGTTTGATCATTTCCGCATAACTTGCTATGTTTCGGGCGTCAATCTCATCTGTCTTAGCCAATAATCCTTTAGCATTGGCTAAAGCTCTCACTCGGGTGGGGTTAACGACAGCCACTCTTTGTTTTTCTATCATCAGTGTGTTAACAAATGCTGATTCATAGCCGCCACTGGCTTCTACAGCAATGAGCTTGGGTTGCAATGATTTTATTCGCTGAACCAACTTACTGATCCCCTCCGGATGATTGCCGAACCTGGTGATCTTGTCAATCCCATCTACAGCAAAATCAAGCCAATCTTTTCCTACATCAACACCAACATAAACTTTTTTACTAACCATTTTTGTCATTCCTCGTATAATTAACTTGGCCCACACTAGCATCGATTCGGTCTCTATGGACCACTCAACTGTTCGGGCTAATTTGGATGGAGGACACGACGGTCACACTGCGAGACGGTCTCTTGGACCTAATGACAATCGGCCTGCCGTGTCCTCTTTTATTTTACCCATCCTTCATATACTCTAAACATACTAGTGACAAAACGATTACCGGTGACACTTATCCAGTACTTGAATCAAAGGTATAATTAATTTCTTATGAAAAGAAAAACCCTGATCACTCTTGGCGTCGCTTACCTGGTGTTTGTCGCGTTCGTTTTGTTGGTTGGCTTGCGTATCAACAAAACAAGCCTTACACCAACGGCGACGCTTGGGACCGCTATCAGCGCGGAAGGGGAAACACCATCAACCCCGGGGGGCGTCACACCGACCACAGGCGAGACAGGATCGCCCACGGCGGCGCTAACCGGCGTGGACACAACCCCTCCTGCGCAGCCCTCGCCATCACTGACATCAACGGCAATTGTAACGCAACCATCGACAGAGCCATCCTTCACCCAAACCAGACGTCCGAATATGATCCACACAGCAACCCAGGGTGCTTACCCTATTAACGGGA
>JAXHUT010000388.1:0-2324 GCA_034189405.1 Chloroflexota bacterium | reverse complement strand
AATCAGTTTACGCCGATCCCGATTATGGTTATGTTTTGCTGCCACCAGTTGAGCTTCCGCCCAATCAACTCCTACGCGAAACTTATCCACATTCTATGGATTTTGTCCTCTACGCTTCTAAATACTCCGGGGGGTCCTCCACCCTTGATGTCGATCAAATCCTTTTACTTCCCCTAGCCCAAGGGGCTAATTTCCTGGGGTTTTCTTATATGTATGAAAATAATATTCTCATTGATGACTCCTTTAGAGGATTGCACAATGTTCATTATTCTTTGTCGGGTTCCGAGCTTGTCGCCCACATTCGCCAAGGTGGGCCACTCCGTTTCTTTCCCCGCGTTTTTAATCGTCTCTTCTTCATCATGGTAAATCAAAATAATGACATTGACATCATGCGAGCTGCTGTTTTACAGGTCTTCCAACGTGAAACAAGGCGCGTTTTATGAGTCTCTCCGTTCATTTCACTTCCCTTGATTTTGCCACCCCTATTGTCTCTCGTTTAAAAGTTGACCCCCTTCAACTTCACTGGTCCGCTTATGGTGGGCCAGATTCTGCCCAATTCCAGTTAACTGGCACAACCAACCAACTAATTGACTCAAGCCGCCTACTTCGCTGCCCGGTTATGGTCAATGATATTTCCGGTATACCTGTTTGGTGGGGTTACGTTCAAGAAATCATCATCTATCTTGATAACACCAAGATCACCATTTCTCTAGACAATCTCTTCAATTCGGTCAGTGTCCGTTATTCTTTCATTTCCCCCAATGCTGGCTTATCTGACATGCTCATGACACCCATTGCATCAGATCTATCTTCACAAGCTGCATTCGGCACTAAAGAAATCATGCTTCAGCGTATCGGCATCGATGATGATTTTGCCCTCAGCTTACGAGATACTTTTTTAAATTCTGCTGCTTTGCCGCAATCTATACTTTCGCAAAACCGAACTTCTAAAAATGATCGTGTCATTTTAAAATGTTCTGGCTGGTTCAAAACCCTAGCTTGGAAGTACTATCAAAGCGAAGAAGGCTTTTATGCTAACACAGGTTCAGGTCCTGGAGTTTACAATTTTGCTAACTCATCCTTAAGGCGTTATCCTAGCCAACTTTTTACCCCTGGTGATACTGTTTTCCTAAAATATGCCTACTTTCAGCTTAGAAAAGTTGGCTCCCCCACCAGAAATCTAAATGCCCAGCTTCGTAGTGAATCAGGCAGCCTTTTAGCGACTTCAGATCCAGTTTCAGGTTCAACCCTGTCGCCTACATCCTATCGCTGGGTTAGGTTCCTTTTCTCCGATCCAGAAATTTTAACTGTTGACGAAACATATATGATCGGCGTTACCGGTAATTCAGTGAATGGATCCCATTATTTTTCAATTAAATCAGATGAAAATCAGTCCTTCCAAGATGGTTACGCCAAATACTACAATGGCTCTTCCTGGTTTAACCTACCATCTATCACCAACCCTGGCGGGTTGCCTGATCTCATTTTTAGGGTTGTTGGTTTTAAAGACACAGGGGATCAAATCTCTTCCATTGCCATTGCTGGTGATCAGTTTTTCACTCGCATTGAATCTCTTGCCAGCCACGTTTATACCTGCCCTTATCTCGACTATGGCGATGATTGTCTAACAGAATTGAAAAATATAATGGCTCTGGGCACTTCCAACCATAGGCGCATCCTTGCCCATGTGTCACCCAAACGCGAGCTCCAATTCTACGAGCAGCCCGATCCAGACATTCCCACTGTTTACATGAACGCTAAAGGCCAATTTGTTACCTTCCAGGGCACCCTTTTAAAACCTTATTTTCCGCCTGTTGGCCAGTTTGCTCAATATTCAGGCTCCGCTCGTGTTCTATTGCCCTTCGATAAACTCCGCCTCCCTGCTTGCTTTATCGAAGGGGCTACTTACTATCCGCAAACCGGATCAGTCAAAATTTATTCATTTTAACCAACACCTATAACTAGCTGGGTCAGTTGGGTCAAATTCTTTTTTTGGTATCGGATCATGCGACCTTATCCGGTGGATTAACAGCCCTATCGGTGTTCCCTCTTTGTTCGCCTTATCAATATGTGCCTCCAGATATTCCTTGGTGACCCATGCTTTTTCAAGTAATCTTGACGCCATAGGCTCCATGATCCCCGCACTGTAAAGCAGCACCAATCGAGAGTCATTTTTTGACGCTCGCTCCTCTTCTTCTTCTGCTCTTTCCTCACTGACATCCTTTTCCTTCTTATTTAAAGTAACAGTAGTAGTAGACTCTGGGAGAGTCAAATTTTGACCTTCCCCCAATTCATTTTGACCTAAAGTAAGTTGTTGACTGCCG
>JAXHUT010000387.1:0-5772 GCA_034189405.1 Chloroflexota bacterium | reverse complement strand
TGAAGATTTCGCCACCATGTACCAGATGTTATCCTCTCTCAGCAGTGATGCCATCTCCGAGGAGGCTTTTCAGAATGAATATAAGGATGTGGCGAATCGCCTGACGCTGGATTTTATTGAATTCAAATTATTATCTACAATGGCAAAAGGGAAACAGGCTGAAGTTGCCTACCGGGTGGATTTTAACACCCGTGTTTTAGGGGTGCTTTCACGTGAGATGGTCATGAAGCTCATCTATGAAAGTAAAGCCTGGCGAATCCAGTGGGCACGCACCTTAATTTTGCCCGAATTGGAGGATGGCAACAGACTTGTATTTATTCATCAAGTGCCTTCTCGGGGTCGAATCCTTGATCGCGAAGGCGCACCCATGGCTGCCTACGAGGATGCACTGGCAGTTGGACTGGTTCCCGGAGAAATCCTGCCACAGCAGGCCGCGCTGGTTTATGAAACACTGGCAGAAATCAGTAAATACGAAACTGAAGAACTGGCGACTTTGGTTGAATCCACACCGGCGAATTGGTACCTGCCGATAATTTCCCTTTCTCGGGCGGATGCAGCACCCTATATGGAGTCCCTGCGCGGCTTGAGCGGCGTGCGCATTGATGAATTCCGCTCACGTTATTATGTGGATGGCGGGGTTGCGCCGCATGTTTTAGGATATTTGTTGTATATCCCGGAAGAGGAATTGGATGATTATTTGCGTCTGGGTTACCGACAGGATGAGCGTGTTGGCGCGACTGGTCTGGAAGCTGTTTATCAGGCAGAACTTTCCGGAAAACACGGCGGCTCTCTGTACCTGGTTGATTCCGAGGGAAAAATTCTATCCTTAATTGCTGCCAGTCAGCCAGAATCCGGGCAATCCATCACCACAACCATTGATAAACAGCTGCAAATACGGCTGCAGGACTCTTTGGGTGATCTGCGGGCGGCAGTTGTTGTCATGGAAATCGACACAGGTCGGGTTTTAGCAATGGTCTCGAACCCCGGCTTTGATCCCAATGCCTTTGATAAATCAGAAACACAGGCGGGTTTGCTTCAATCTTATTTCACGAATCCTGATCAACCCCTTTTCAACCGTGCGACCCAAGGACAGTATCCTTTGGGCTCAATTTTTAAGATGATTTCCATGTCTGCAGCATTGGAAACGAATCTTTACCATGATTATTCCAGTTTCTATTGTGGACAGTCCTATTGGGTATGTGACAGCGTCACCCTTTATGATTGGACCTATTCCCATGGGGCTGCTGCCAGCGGGGAATTGACCCTGGTCGAAGGGCTGATGCGCTCGTGCAATCCCTGGTTTTACCGTATTGGGGAAGGCTTATATCAAGAGGGTTATGAAGATGCTTTGTCACAAATGGCGCTTGGGTTTGGCCTTGGTAATGAAACAGGGGTTGAAATCTCCGAGGCAGCCGGAAACATCCCGGAGACAGCCAGCACCTGTGTTAACAGCGCTCAAATGGCGATCGGACAGGGGGAAATTTTAGTGACCCCTTTACAGGTTGCAGCCTTTGTAAGCGCCCTGGCAAATGGGGGCACCCTCTACAGACCGACATTGGTTAACAGCATCAAAACACCTTCCGGCGAAGAAACAATGAGCTTCAAGCCGGATGCCCTGGGTGAACTTCCCATTTCCGAAGAAACTCGAAGCGCGGTTTTGGAGGGCATGCGCCTTGTGATCGAAGAACAACGGGGGACGGGTTACTGGGCGATGCAGGGGCTGGATGTCCCCGTATCCGGAAAGACGGGTACGGCACAGACCCCAACCGGTGATTCACATGCCTGGTTTACCGGATTCACAAGGCAAAACGATCCTGAACGTCCTGACATTGCCATTGCCGTTCTCATTGAGAATGGTGGCGAGGGTTCAGCCGTCGCTGCACCGGTTTTCCGCCGGGCAGCTTCCCTTTATTTTTCCGATTATACAGACCCATCGGGTTTAATGCCCTGGGAAGCAGAACCTTATCAAGCCCTTGAGCCGACCCCAACAAGTACTTCCACAAGCGACGATTGACACAGTATAATCAGGCGATGATAGTAAAAGATAAGATACAAAGCAGTTTTTGTATTTTCTGGAGTTAATAACCAATGAAAAAATTTTATGCCGCGATCATCCTGTTCACCTTGTTGGCAATGGCAGCCTGTTCGGTTAACTCGCCGACAAGTGAGGCGGAGCAAGGCGCAACAGCAACAGCGACATTGCCTGACCCACAAGTATATGTCACACGGGCACCGGATGTTGACGGTGCTGTCAGTGCCTTCATGGATGCCTGGCGCGTTGAGGATTATGCTGCTATGTACGCTATACTTTCGGGGGAGTCGCAAAGTCAGGTTTCAATCGAAGAATTTTCGGGAAAATACAATGACACTGCAGTCACAATGACCCTGGCTTTTGAAGACGGTGTTCAATATGAGATCCTTTCTTCTGTGACCAATCCAAATTCAGCATCTGCAACTGTCCAGGTTAATTATCACACCAATTTATTTGGCACATTTACACGAGACCTAACCCTTCCTTTTACAAGGGAAGCGGGTGAGTGGCGGCTCGTTTGGGAGGTAGGCTTGATCTTGCCTGAATTACAGGGTGGAAATGTCCTTGAGATAGTCCGCCAAACGACACCCCGTGGGAATATTTACGCAAGCGATGGCTCCCCAATAGCAGCCCAGGAAGACGCGGTCGCGATTGGTTTTATTCCGGGTTATCTGGACGACGACTTGTTGGGTTTGTTCTACAGAACCATGGCGGATTTAACCATCTACCAGGTTGATGAAGTCAGGGAAATGACCGAAGGAGCATTTGAGAGTGATTATGTCGCCCTCGGGGAAGCGCCCCAATCCGAAGTTGACAGGAACATGAGCGCCTTGAGTATGCTGAGCGGTGTTTATTTGAATTATTATTCTACACGCTTTTATTACGATGGCGGTATTGCACCCCAGGCTGTTGGCCATCTGACCTATATCTCTGAAGAGGAACTAGACCGTTATTCGCGTTTGGGTTATGCACCCAGTGAGCGTTTTGGCAGGACGGGCTTGGAATACAGCTTTGAAAATGAGTTGTCTGGGGAGCGAGGCGCTTCATTGTATGTGAAGGATGCCAATGGTCAGATCGTCAGTAAATTAGTAGAGAAGGGGACTTCCCCAGCACAATCCCTGACCACAACCATAGACCCGAGACTGCAGTATTGGCTGCAGCAATCCCTGGGGGATTATCGTGGTGCCATTGTTGTGATGGAAATCGACACCGGCAGGGTGATTGCCATGGTATCAAACCCGCAGTTTAACCCAAACCTCTTTGATTTCAACAACCAGAACTATGTTTATGCGAACAATCCCTATAATGAGCCCAATGACCCTGTGTTTAACCGGGCGACAAGTGGTCAATACCCGCTGGGATCTGTCTTTAAAATTATTACCATGGCGGCTGCCTTAGAGACAGGTGTGTACACTCATGAATCCGAAATATATTGTGACCATTCGGTCATCGTGTGCGGGGGCACTGAGCTTTTCGATTGGACCTATGAAAAAGAAAAACCGCCGAGTGGGCAATTAACATTGCCAGAGGGCTTGATGCGCTCTTGTAACCCCTGGTTTTACACCATTGGCGAAGGGCTTTTTAATGCAGGCTATCCCAACGCCATTGCTGATTTATCCCGGGATTTCGGTCTGGGAGAGGAAACTGGCATTGAAATATCAGAGCAGCCAGGGAACATTCCTGAAAACATTACCCTGTGCGATCAGAACACCCAGTTAGCGATTGGTCAAGGAGATATGACGGTGACACCGCTGCAGGTTGCCAATTTTGTTGCTGCTGTTGGCAATGGCGGCACGCTTTATCGCCCTGCGCTGGTTGAGCAGATAGGGGCTGAAAATGGGACACCGAGTTATACATTTGAGCCCGAGGTGATTGGGCGTTTGCCCGTATCTGAAGAGAACCTTGCGATTATTCGAGACGCCATGGAAAGTGTCATTAAAAATGGACGCGGCACAGCCCATAGTGAATTAGGTACGATGCCATACCCCGTGTTTGGCAAAACGGGAACAGCACAAAATCCATTCGGTGAATCCCATGCATGGTTTGCAGGTTTTACTGGCGTCGGGAATGAAGATCGTCCGGATATTGCTGTGGCTGTCATCCTTGAAAACGCGGGCGAGGGGTCGGAGATGGCAGCGCCGGTTTTCAGGCGGGTGGTTTCATTGTATTTTTCAAATTACTCCAACCCAGGATACACGTTGCCCTGGGAGGCTTATCCTTATGTGGTTGCGTCACCTACACCCATTCCAACGAATACGTCCATCCCTACCAATACACCCGTTCCTACAAATACGCCGATCTTTACCGAGACCCCCGCTACAGATGAAGAAGCAACACAAGAGCCTTAGGAGCGATATTTTGTGAGTGAAACGCTGGAGGGACGGGTGGTTCGGGCCCAGTCAGGCTTCCTGACAGTAGAAACAGATGCTGGTGAATACTTCTGCCGGCTGCGGGGGCGTTTAAAACAAGATGCCGTTGAAGGCGACATTGTGGCTGTGGGTGACCATGTCAGCATTACACCGAACCAGGATGGCACTGGAACGATTGAAAGGATTCACGAGCGGAAGAGCGTTTTTTCTCGTGTTCGCTCTGGCATCAAACGAGAATTTCGCCAAATTATCCTTGCTAACCCCGATCAACTTGTGGCTGTTTTTGCCTGCGCACATCCTGAACCACGTTTGCGAATGCTGGATCGCTTTTTGGTGATTGCAGAAAAGCAGCATATCGATGCTTTAATTGTTGCTAACAAAATTGATTTGGTCACAAAAGAACAAGCCAAAGCAATGTTTGGGTTATATGAGACCCTGGGTTATTCCCTGCTTTATACGTCTGCCCATACAGATGAAGGTGTGGATGCGCTGTGCGATCATTTACAGGGAAAGATATCCGCTTTTGCCGGCCCTTCTGGTGTTGGAAAATCCAGCCTTTTGAATGCCGTTCAACCAGGTTTGGGCTTGCATGTGCGGGCGGTCAGCGAAGCCACATCAAAAGGCAAGCATACGACTCGTGTGCGTGAGCTTTTCCCGCTGGATGTTGGGGGGTATGTGGCGGATACGCCCGGCATCCGCACCCTGGCATTATGGGATACAGCGCCGGAAGAATTGGATGCCTATTTTATTGAAATGAGAGATTTGGTTTCCGATTGTAAATTTAGCGATTGCACCCATACCCACGAACCGGGCTGTGCTGTGCGAGAGGCGGTCTCCCGGGGAGAGATTGCGCCTGAACGTTATAACTCATACCTGAGGCTGCGCTTTGACGATGACTCGGAAGATTACCTTGAAAATTGATCATAAATTCTTGTCTATAAACTTATGAAAATACTAAAAAAACCATTATCATTAAAAATATTTTTATCCTCCGTATTATTTATTATGACAGCCTGCCAGCCGCAGGCAGGGAACCCGACGCCAGGCTTAACCATACCGGTAGACACAGCTACTCCCACGGATCAACCACAGATCACGCCAACTTTAGCACCGCTGAAGTCATTGACAATCTGCACTGCTGCACTCCCTGAAAACCTTTTTCCTTATCATGCCACAGAAATGGATAACAAAGGCAATATTCTGAGCCTGATTTATGAAACGCCTTTTGTGGAAACAAATGGTGAATTAGACTCGGTGATCTTAGAAGGAGTACCAAACCAGTCAAACGGTACTCTCACGCTGATGCCCGTCAGCGTTCAGCCCGGGCAGACCGTGGTGGACGCCAAGGGACAATTGGCTGTCTTAAAAGCA
>JAXHUT010000386.1:0-4334 GCA_034189405.1 Chloroflexota bacterium | reverse complement strand
AGCTGATAGAATTAATTAAATTCAGATTATGAAAGTGAGGACGTTGTGGCTAAAAAAACCTTTCTCTCCAAAGTTCGCCAATTACCACGCAATGTATGGGCCGTCAGCCTGACCAGCTTCTTTATGGATATTTCCAGCGAGATGGTCATCAACATACTACCTTTGTTCCTGTCCAATGTGCTAGGTGTAAAAACCAACATCATCGGTATTATTGAGGGGATCGCAGAAGCAACAGCCAGCCTCTTGAAGGTGTTTTCTGGCTGGCTTTCGGATAAACTGGGGGGGCGAAAGTGGTTGGCGGTGGCAGGGTACGGCATTTCCACCCTGGCGAAACCCTTCTTTTTCATTGCAAACACCTGGGAGATGGTCGCGGGTGTGCGCTGGGCAGACCGAATCGGTAAAGGCATTCGAACGGCGCCTCGAGATGCCCTTGTGGCAGATTCGATCAAACCCGAACAGCGCGGGTTTGCCTTTGGCTTTCATCGGGCGGCTGACACCGGCGGTGCTGTATTTGGTATTTTAATCGCGGCGCTGACGGTCTGGCTCGCCCAGTCCAATAACCTGCAGCTGAGTGAAAACACCTTCCGCACGATTGTGTTGATCAGCCTGGTGCCGGCTGTTTTAGCGGTACTCAGCCTGGCAGTCATTGCCCGGGAGACTGTAAAACGGGGGGAGCAAGCTGCCCCAAAGATCACGCTCAAAGGTTTGGGTAAACCCTTCCTGGTTTTCTTATTAATCGTTTCTGTATTTGACCTGGGCAATTCGTCGGACGCTTTTCTCGTTCTGCGGGCACAGGAACGCGGGTTGAGCGTTTTAGGGATTTTGTTGATGCTGGCTGCTTTTAACCTGGTTTACACACTGGTGTCAACCCCTGCCGGGTCGCTTTCAGACAGCATCGGTCGGCGCAAGGTGATCATTGGCGGCTGGCTGGTGTACGGCGTCATTTACCTGGGTTTTGCAATGGCGAAGCGTCCCTGGCATATATGGGCGCTTTACATTGCCTACGGCGTGTATTATGGTTTAGCCTACGGTACCGCGAAAGCTATGGTGGCTGATCTCGTATCACCAGAATTGCGAGGTACAGCCTACGGCACATACAATGCCGTGTTGGGTATCATCGATTTCCCGGCCTCACTTTTGGCTGGCTTATTGTGGCAGGGGGCAGGTGACTGGGCGGGTTTTGGCCCTTCGGCACCATTTTTCTTTGGGAGTGGACTGGCATTTTTGGCAGCATTGATGTTTTTGATCTGGAACCCCAAGAAGATGTTACAGGAATCTTCTGTCAGTACAGAATAAGCAGCGATGGCGGTAGGATTAAACCCTGCATTTTTATATCGGAGAAAATTGAATGAATTATAAAAAAGCTGTGATTTCTGGGTATCTTTGCCTGGATATCACCACATCCGTGCATGGCTCAACCCGTGTCTCACCCGGGAGAAAAGCGCCAATTAAAATTGGAGGAGTGGTATTTAATGCTGGCGGGATCGCAAATCTTGCCCTGGCTTTACATCACCTGGGTGTGCCGACAACCCTTGTTGGCAAGGTGGGGGATGATCCTTTTGGTTATATCCTAATCAAGGCGGTCAAAGATAATGGGTCAAGCCTGGTGGATGGCTTGATCCTGGACCCCTCAGCCCCAACGGGGTATAACCTCAAAATTGGCGAGACCCGGTATTATTTCCCGGGGGCAAACAAGTCCTTTTATGCATCGGATCTTCATCGTGATCTTCTTCGTGAAGCAGATTTATTTCACTTCAGCTGCCCGGCGTTAATGCGTTCTATCTATCGCGGTGATGGCGGCGAACTGGTTTCAATTCTTCAGCGTGTGCGGCGAGAAGGCTTGAGCACAAGCCTGAATTTTGGTTTGCCCGACCTGTATGCAGATGATGCCGGGGGGGTGGATTGGTCTCTCTTACTGGCGAACGCTTTGCCATTGGTCGATGTTTTTGCAGCTGATCTTGCACAGTTCCTCTTTTTTTTCAAGCCAGACCTCGATCAACAAGCCCTAGCTGATGGGCGTGCTGATCTGGTCGACCGTGTCACACCTGAATTGCTTCATGAGTTGAGTGAGACGGTAATGGGGTATGGCGTCAAGATTTTGATGGTCAATTTGGGAAAGCGAGGTTTATATTTGCGCACAAATGGGCCGAAAGCCTGGAAGAAACAGGGTCGTGGATTATCTGGCTTGGGAGAAGATTGGGTTGACCGTGAAATCTGGCCGCAGGCTTTTGAAGTGGGGAAGTGGGAAGATTTCAATGTGTACGATCATGGAGTAGCTGGTTTCCTTGCTGGCTTATTGGGGGATAGCGACCCCGAGACGGCTTTGAAGCTTGCTGGGGCCGCAACTGCACACTATAATCAGGGGGCGTTGCGCGGCTTTTGGGACAGCCACCCTGAGATTCGCCGGGCAATGGTGGCTTCATCGTGAAATTACCCGACCTGACCCCTGCCACTTTTATTAAACGCAATAATCGATTTTCAGCAGGCGTCCGTTTAGATGGCGGCGGTCTGACATCTGCTTATGTGCCAACAACGGGTCGTTTAACGGGGGTGTTACGCCCGGGATGCCGTGTCTGGTTGATACCGGCGGATAATCCCAATCGGAAGACGCCCTACACTATGGCGCTGGCAGAGCTGGAAAATGGGGGCTTGTGTTCGATAAATGCCAGCCTGGCAAATCGATTGTTTGGCGAAGCCGTTGAGAACGGATCATTGGAAGCTTTCAAATATCCAATCATTGAAAGTGAAATGTCCTTTGGCAAAAGCCGGTTGGATTTTCGTCTTTCAGATGGAAACCAGGCTTGCTGGGTGGAAGTCAAATCTGTTACTTATGTGGAAGAAGGCATTGGGCGATTCCCGGATGCGCCTACAGCACGCGGGCGCAAGCACCTGGGCGAGTTGGCAAATTTAGCAGCATCGGGTTATCGTGCCAGTGTTGTGTTTATTGCACAAAGAGAGGACGCGCGAAAATTTGTGCCTTTTGAAGCGATTGACCCGGATTTTACCGAGATCTTGAGAGGGGTGAAGGAGAAAGGCGTTGAAATACACGCCTATCGCTGCCAGGTAAGCACCGCACATGTTGAGATCGTTCAGGCGCTGCCTGTAGATTTGTGGGAAGCAGTAAATCCTTGACGCCATTTTGTAATCTGGGATATATTTATATATAACAAGTGTTCTAATTTTACTGGATGTGATTATGATATTTGAAAATCAAATTTTCCATGGTGATTGTGAGGAAGTGTTAAAAACATTTCCCGATAATTCTATTGATTTAATATTCACTTCACCGCCATATGCAGACCAACGTAAAAAAACTTATGGTGGCATTAAACCTGATGATTATGTTGATTGGTTTTTACCAAAAGCAGAACAATTTTTTCGTGTATTAAAACCTCGCGGAACATTTGTGTTAAATATTAAAGAACGTGTTGTAAATGGTGAGCGTCACACATACGTCATTGAATTAATTCTTGAATTAAGAAAACAAGGGTGGTTATGGACTGAAGAATTTATTTGGCACAAGAAAAACGCTTATCCAGGTAAATGGCCCAATAGATTTAGAGACAATTGGGAAAGATTGCTTCAGTTTAATAAAAAAAGGAAATTCAATATGTACCAAGAAGCCGTTATGGTTCCAGTAGGGGATTGGGCAAAAGATCGGCTAAATAACTTGAGTGAAACTGATAAAACCAGAGACGAATCAAAAGTTGGAAGCGGATTTGGAAAAAATATCAGTAATTGGGTGGGTAGGAAAATGGTTTATCCGAATAATGTGTTACATTTAGCTACTGAATGTTCAAACCGTAATCATAGTGCAGCGTTTCCAGTAGAATTACCTTCTTGGTTTATAAGATTATTCACAGATAGAAATGATGTGGTTTTAGACCCCTTTATTGGGTCTGGCACGACTGCTGTTGCGGCTGTTCAAGAAGGGAGAAAATTTGTTGGTATTGATACGGAAGATGCGTATGTAGAGATAAGCCAAGAAAGATTATCTGAAATCCAGATAAAATTACCAGCAATTGCGGAAGAAGCAGAAGATTATGAAGCTGATGATTAAGGCATTAATATCTTGGATTCAAGCATGAATAAATTAGAATTATCCGAGGTTTGTGAATTTGTCAACGAAAACATTGTTGATTTTCATGAGAGAAGAATTAGTTCTTTGGAAAATCTTAATTTGAATACGCTCTTAAGAAAAAACCCCTATCTGAGTGGCAATTTTGATCTTGATTAATAACGAAAAAATACATGGAGTATAACTATGAAAATCCTTATTATCGGGGGGACTGGGCTGATCAGCACGGCGATCAGCCGGCAGCTGCTTGAAGCCG
>JAXHUT010000385.1:0-10297 GCA_034189405.1 Chloroflexota bacterium | reverse complement strand
AGGTAACATTTGCCAGATAAAAATCACTGACCGCGAATACTTGTGGCTGAATGACAAGACGCCAGATAAGAAAAAATGCTGCTGTTGCTGGTATCGTAAGCATCCACAAACGCCGCTTATAATTTGATGCTTCCTGGTTCATCATCATCAGAAAGCTCGCAAAAAAGATGAGCCCGAGCGCTGCTTCATAAATACCAAGGCTGATCAATACCAATAGATTCGCAAGAACAAGGCGCCAGGCTTGCCCCTCCCGACTAAAACGAACCAATAATAAGATCGCAAGCAAACCAAGTAACAGCGCAAAGGTATTGATGCTGGTAACCAACCATGTCCTGGCATAATTCACCGGGTAAATTAAGAAGATTAATGCTGCAGGCAACGCCAACCACCGATATTTCGGAAAGGCGGATCGAAGAATCTGATAAACAGTTAATCCCGAAAAAAGAATTAATAACCAGTTGACCACATAATACAAAGAGATTTTTAATTGAATTATTGGAGCGAGGATGGTAAATAAAGACAGCATAAAAGGGCGTCGATCGGAAAAATTTACAAAATCGATTGAATCAAAAGCAACCGGTTCAATTAACATATTCCAATCATCGCTGCGAAGAGGCGGATTTGTAAAAAAACGGGGGTCCACAATAAAGATGAGGGATACAACTACGATCACAACCACCGAAATGAATACTTTGTTTTTCTCATTCAAATTCAATTTACTCATTCACTCCTCCTTAAGATCATGAACCTAACCAGAAGCAAGATTTTGATAAGTGACCTCGTGATTTGTTAACTGATACTATTAATTAACAAATTCGCGAATCAAATATACAACTTTCATTTTTTTATTACAACGTCAAGCAGAAAACATCGTCCAATAATTCAACGAGTCACTACCCGCCAAAGCAGCCTGTTTCTCTTTCTTATTTGGACTGTATGGCGCCTGCCCATGTTCTGGATCTCGGGTGAATTCGATCAGCTGGTAATCTGTGAAATCTACTCCCCCTTCAGTTCTTTGCCCAGCAGTTCCCGCGTCAGCTGCGGATCGGCTTTGCCGCGCGTTTCTCGCATAACTTGCCCCATAAACCAGCCAAAGAGTCCTTCCTTGCCACCCCGGTAATTGGCAACCTCCTCAGGGTTAGCCGCCATAACCTTTTCAATCACAGCTTGCAAGGCAGCATCATCGCTGACCTGCCCCAGGCTTTCTTCTGCCACAATAACCTCAGGCGACTTGCCGCTTTGCTGAACTTTCTCGAGCACAGATTTGGCTGTGGCGTTGTTCACCACACCTTTATCCACCATTTTGATGACTGCAGCAAGATGTCCCGGGAGCACAACCAGGGCGTCCGCACTGCTGCCCAGCTCATTTAACATCCTGAGGACGTCGTTCATAATCCAGTTTGAGACGATCTTTGGATCGCCCCCATAAGCTTCAACGGCTGACTCATAATAATCGGAAAGCGGTCGATCATCGGTGAGGATATCCGCGTCGTATTCAGGCAGGTCGTAGTCCGTCATGAAACGGCTCCGCCGCTCAAGTGGCAGTTCAGGCATTCCAGCCAGAATTTCGTCTCGCCAATTCTCTGATAACTTCAGGGGGAGCAGGTCTGGCTCGCGGAAATAACGATAATCCGCGATAGTTTCCTTGGATCGCATTTTGGTCAGGCGTTGAAGGGTATCATCCCAATCAAGGGTCCAGGATTCTACCTTACCGCCCGATTCAACCAGTTCAATCTGGCGTTCGACCTCCTTATTGATCGCCGACCGCACAGCTTCGATGGAATTAACATTCTTGATCTCGCTCTTGGGGTTCAACTCTGGATAACCCACAAGCCGAATTGAGACGTTCGCGTCACAACGCAGGTGCCCTTTTTCCATATCCGCCTCAGAAACATCCAGCCAGCGTAGTAACTGGCGCAATCGGATTAGGTATTGCGCAGCTTCATCGGCTGAGCGCAAATCTGGCTTGGTGACCATCTCCACCAGGGGCACGCCGCAGCGGTTGAAGTCCACAAAACGCCGACCGCCTTCATATTTAGTCTTGCCAGCATCCTCTTCTAGGTGCAGCTTTTCGATGTTCACCCGGCGCATCGTTCCGTCAGGCATGGGCAGGTCCATGTACCCTCCTTTCCCCAAAGCGATATTGTGTTGTGAGATCTGGTAGCCTTTGGGCAAGTCGGGATAAAAATAATTCTTTCGGTCGAAAAACGAGGTCAGGCGAATTTCTGAATGCATGGCAGCTGCCAGTAAAGCACCTTTACGGACAACCGCTTCATTCAAAACTGGGAGCACCCCGGGTAAGCCCGAGCAAACCGGGCAAATATTGGTATTGGGCGGCTGCTCCCAAGAATCCGCTTTGCAGCTGCAAAAAATCTTGGTGGTTGTGTTAAGTTGAATATGGGTTTCAAGCCCGATGACGGTTTCGTAGTTGGTCATAATTTTTATCCTTTGGTAAATGCCCAATCTTTTTGTAAAATTCTTTCAACCCAGTCCCCCAGAAAGGGGTAACGCCATTCTTTACCAGTAAAGGCATAAACAGCAGCGATAAGGTTGACCAAAAGAAGGGGCAATACAATCAAAGCCATAATGCTAACCCCTAACATGATGATCACCGTCATGACGATAGTAATCAACATATAGATTAATGGAAATTCCGGTTCAAGCATATCAGCAATCACATTTGTCACAACAAATGCCCCTATTGTTGTCACAGAAATCATCACTATCTGTACAGTCAATATTAGACCCGCCGCAATGCTCACTATCCCAGAATACAAGGCTGCCTGCATCGCGTGGAATTTTATATAGGGGGAATCCCCCTTTTTAAGCAACCAGATTATGATAGCAGGAATAAAGCCCAATAAATAAGCAAATCCTGCATATACTTTTTCATCTGATGTGACTATCTGGTCGCTTTTTTTCATCGAATCATCTCGCGTGTTTCAAGACATGGGGCGTTCTTTTCCGCCACGGCTCATCCGCTGTGGCAACTTCATAGGCATGCCCAACCTGGAACAGTGTATCTTCCCTGTAATCTGGCGCCTGGAACTGGATTCCAATCGGCAAGCCCTCAGAGGAAAGTCCACCAGGGATTGAAATACCCGGGATACCGGCATGGTTGGCAGGTACAGTCAATTGATCTGCATACTGCATTAAAACCGAATCTCCATAGACATCCGCCATTTTAAAAGCTGTGGTGGGTGTGGTGGGGGTCAGCAGTACATCCACCCGGTATGCTCCCTGAGGGTCAAAAGCAGCTTCAAAGTCCGAACGGATCTTGCTGCGCACACGTAAAGCCCGCTGGTAATATTGCTCGCTGTATTGCGCTGCACTAACATACATCCCCATCAGGATGCGCAGTTTGGGTTCCAAACCAAAGCCTTCAGCCCGGGTTTTGCGATACATCTCTCGTAAATCTTGAAATTCGTCTTGTGTTCGATACCCGTATTTGACACCGTCAAAACGATGCAAGTTTGAAGCGGCTTCAACCCGGCTGATGACGAAATAAGTTGGAATACCATAAACCGTATTTTGCATCGGGACGTTTTCCACAATCTCTGCACCCTGGCTTGCCAGCACATCCGCCGCTCGAAGTGTCGCCTCCCGGATCTCCATGGGCATGTCCTGCCTGACGATCTCCCCCGTTATAGGATCAGGGAAAGGTATGTTCATATAATCCGGAGAAAGACCAATACGCAGCCCCCTGACGCCCTTATCCAAACTCGAAAGGTAATCTGGTACCGGTAAGGTTGCGGCTGTACTGTCACACTGATCTTCACCAGCTATAACCGAGAGCATCAAGGCTGCATCCCCTACGTTACGAGCCATTGGCCCTGGACAATCCAAAGAGGAACCAAAGGCGATCAGCCCATAGCGTGACACGCGACCGTAGGTCGGTTTAAGTCCAACCACACCGCAAAAAGCCGCTGGTTGGCGGATGGAACCGCCGGTATCTGTACCCAGAGAAAGCAGCGCCTCTCCAGCCGCAATTGATGCCGCTGACCCACCCGATGAGCCTCCCGGCACACGGTCTGTGTCCCAGGGGTTGCGTGTGGTAGGTTGAAAAGCGGATGATTCGGTTGAGGAACCATAGGTAAACTCATCCAAATTGACCTTACCCAGGGTGATCGCCCCTGCTGCCTCCAAACGTTCGACAGTCGTCGCAGTGTAGGGCGCGACGAAATTAGCCAACATGCGCGACGCCGCCGTTGACGGCATACCCTTGACGCAAAAGATATCCTTGATCGTGATGGGGACACCTGCCAGAGGGCCCGGGTCTTCGCCCGCGCTGACTCTTCTGTCCACATCCTGGGCTTGTTGGTAGGCTCGTTCCTTGGTCAGGGTGACAAAAGCATGAACCTTGTTTTTATCATCTTCACTAAGGACGTCAAAATCCAGTGAACCTGGGCGTCCGTCAACCGCATTAATTCGTTCCAAAGCGGCTTCCAAAACCGTCACGGCTGACAGTTCACCTTGTTTCACACTTTCAGCAACCATCCTTGCGGTCATGTCCATAAGTGACATAAGTATTAATCCAATTCTGTATGGGGTATATCAGGGACGATAATATAGCGATCTTCAACCTGCGGTGCCTGCTCCAGGATCTCATCCGGGTTATCGCAAGGCACCCAACGGTCTTTCCTTAATGGCGGTGTGGTTTGATCGGTATAAGGCACACCGTGAGAAGCAGGTGGGACAGAATCTTCCAGGGGTACCGCTTCCAGCTGGTGAATTGCCCGCAGCTGCTTGTTCAATTCCCGTCGCAGGTATTTGGCTTCTTGAGGGTCAAAGGCAAAAGCTGCCAGTTCAACCAGGTGTTCAAATAATTCAGGGGTAATTTCATCGGTCATGATTAGTTTCTTCCATTCGAGTGGACGTGGTCCTTATCTTAATTCTGATGATTTATAATACCTTAAAGATCTGGGTTTTGTGACAAAGCTAATATAGATTAATGCATCCACTTGAGCCATATACTCTAATCATGAATCAACTGCAAAAAGCTCTCATCCCAAAGGGATCACCCATGCTATAATCTGAACACAATCACACCCGGAGCACGGATACATCCATGCTTGAAAGCCAAAAATTCTCGCAATCAAAATCAGATTATCAAAAACATAAAAGGATAATTTCAAGGAAGGGTAACCCAGAGATCCTATTATGGATTCTCTCCCTTGTTATTTACCTCACAACCCGTCTGATCCGCCTGCCGGATTTCCCAATTTACTTCTTCACCGATGAAGCCATCCAGACCCAGCACGCGGCTGACCTGGTTGCGAATAGTTTTCGTAGCCCGGAGGGGGTCTTCTTGCCAACATATTTTGAAAACGGCGGTCAGTATAACCTGAGCCTTTCAGTTTATGTCCAGGTGATTCCCACCCTGCTTTTTGGCAAATCAATCTGGGTCACCCGGGGCACATCCGTCTTACTGACACTTCTTGGGGCGATCTTCCTAAGTTTAATTTTGCGTGATCATTTTAAGAGTCGGCTCTGGTGGCTGGGAACGCTGCTTCTGGCAGCCACCCCAACCTGGTTTCTCCATTCTCGAACTGCTTTTGAAACCGTCCTGATGGCCTCCATGGTCACCCCCTTCTTGTATTTCTACCTGTGTTATAGGCAAGGAGCGCTCAACAAGCTCTACCCGGCGCTGATCTTTGGGGCGCTTGCATTTTATGCCTACAGCCCCGGGCAGGTGATCGTCGTCCTGACAGGCTTATGTTTGCTGATCACAGATGCAGGTTATCACTGGCAGCATAAAAAAACAGCCCTGGCTGGCCTGGTTTTGCTTTGCCTGCTTGCCCTGCCTTATTTGCGTTTTTTGCTCACGCATGAAAATGAGCTTTCTCGGCACCTGACGCTACTCAATTCCTATTGGGTAAAAAACTTACCATTGATCGATAAGATGACTGCTTTTTTTATTCGCTATCTTAAAGGATTCAATCCCTTTTACTGGTTCTGGCCCAGGCCATCCCTCCTTGAAAGCCTTATGCCTGACATCAATCTGCCCACCTGGTTGTTCTCAAATCAGCATGACCTCGACCGCCACACCATGAAGTCATACGGTCATATCTTGTGGGTGAGCTTCCCTTTTTTTATCATCGGGCTGGCCCACATCATCAAGCGCTATAAAGAACCGGGGCATCGTGCCCTGTTAGTGTCTTTACTCGCAGCACCCAGCGGCGCAGCCATCGTCGATTGGGGGATCACCCGTGGGATGGTCTTTGTGATCCCTGCCACACTTTTATCTGCCGTCGGGCTTGAAAAAACCCTCAACTGGATCAGCCTTCGCTGGCGGTTAAAATCCCAAACTCTCGTCCTACTTACCTTTTTGATCTTAACTTTGATCATTTTTGGGATGCTTAACGACGCCCTGGTGAACGGTCCCACATGGTACACCGATTACGGTCTTAGCGGCATGCAGTACGGTGCGCAGCAGGTCTTTACCCGGGCTGTTGAAATTGCCCGGTCACAACCGCAAACAAGGGTATTGGTCAGCTCTACCTGGGCGAACGGTACGGATGTGTTCCTGCGTTACTTTGGGGATGACCTTCCTAACCTGCAAATGGGCAATATCAATGCCTATGGATTAAGTTATAAGCCGCTTGATGCTAACACCTTGTTCATCATGACCGAAGAAGACCTGAGCTGGATTGAGGAGTCCGGCAAGTTCACCAATGTGCGCATTGATGAGACGCTTCCCTATCCAGACGGAAGTATTGGTTTTTATTTTGTCCGGCTGGAATACGTACCAAACATCAGAGAAATCCTGGCGGGTGAACGTGACGCGCGCCAGGCACTGCGCACAGCGCACATTATATGGCAGGGTGAAAAGGTCCAGGTTGCCTACCCCGCATTGGATATCAATGAAATACAAGCTGCATTTGACGGCGATTCAACCAGCTTAATCCGCACTTTAGAAGCCAACCCCCTCAAGCTTATTGTGACCTTTTCAGAGCCAAGATTGATCCAATCCGTTAAGGTCAGGATTGGCGGCACCCCAACCCGTGTCACGATCAGCGCATTTTCAGGGGATAATCAATCAAACAAGATCGTAAAGGAGGTGGGAAGCGCAGCCATCACCAGGGATATCACGCTTCAATTTGAAAAACATCTGCTCACAGAAAAATTGGGAATTGAGATCTTCAACCCCCATGACAGTGAAGTTGCCCATGTACATTTGTGGGAAGTTTCTTATAAATAATTTCAAATGGTCTTCCCTTTTCCCCGGTGATGATTTTAAACAACCATTCGACAGGTAAAAGAAGTGCTGTATAATGTTATCGTAATTATTTATTCAACCACTACCTATAGAGGAAGCTATGTCAAATAAACTCAAATGGATCGATGAGGAACTGAAAGGCCTGAAAGATTCCGGGTTGTACAATGAAATTCGCACCCTGGGCTCACCGCAGGGTGCCTGGCTTGTCGTTGACGGCAAACGGGTCCTCAACTTTTGTTCAAACAATTATCTTGGATTAGCCAACCATCCCCGATTGGTCAGCGCTGCTAAAAAAGCCATGGATGAGTACGGCGTTGGGCCAGGTGCTGTCCGCACCATTGCGGGGACAATGGAATTGCACCTGGAATTGGAGCGGCGTATTGCCAAATTCAAGCGGGTGGAAGACGCCATCACTTTCCAATCCGGTTTTACCGCCAACACGGGTACCATCCCGACTTTGGTGGGAAAAGAGGATATGATCTTTTCCGATGCCCTCAATCATGCGTCCATCATCGACGGATGCCGACTTTCTGGTGCGGCTGTCAAACGTTATGATCATGCAGACCCAGTCTCACTGGAATCGGTCATCAAGGAAAATAAAGGCAGTTACCGCCGCGGCTTAATCGTGACCGACGGGGTTTTTTCTATGGATGGCGACTACCCGCCATTGGATAAATTAACCGAAATCGCTGATAAATATGAGTTGATCTTAATGGTTGATGATGCCCATGGTGAAGGTGTGCTGGGCGAAGGCGGACGCGGCATTGTGGACCATTTCAAGCTACACGGAAAGGTCGATATCGAGGTCGGTACCTTTTCAAAAGCCTTTGGCGTTATGGGCGGGGTCGTCTCGGGCGACGGAAAGATTATTGAATGGCTTAGGCAGCGTGGACGTCCATTCCTGTTTTCATCAGCTGTAACCGTCCCCGACGTGGCAGCCACCATTGCCTCGATAGACCTTCTTGAAGAATCGACCGAACTGGTGGACAGGCTTTGGGCAAATGCCGCCGTGTTTAAGAAAGAAATGGAAGCCCTTGGTTTTGATACCGGCAAAAGCATGACCCCCATTACCCCTGTCATGCTGGGAAGCGCTAAATTAGCCAGAGAATTCAGCCGCCGGCTCTATGAAGAAAAAGTCTTCGCCATGGCTTTAGGTTACCCAACCGTTCCTGTAGGCTTGGCTCGCATCCGTGTGATGATCTCAGCAATACATACCGATGATGATATTAAACTTGCGTTGAAAGCTTTTGAAAAAGTTGGTAAGGAGTTGGATGTAATCTAGGTCGACCCATCAACTCTTTCGTAGACGATTTATTTTCTTGCTGTTATTTCAGGGTCACCCTGTCCCCAAAGTGCAGCGGCGTGGGATAGCAGCCATATGTGACCTACAGGTTTTTAAACACAAAACGCCCATGAGGGCGCTTTATGCTTGTGTTGGTGAGGCTATTTTGAAGCAGGCTTTTCAACCTCGGGTTCTTTGAATGGATCATATCCAGGATTTGTGCCCGACCAGCAGCAGCCCGGTTGACGGAAACTGTTGCATGCAAGCCCGTGTGAGCAGCGGTGTGCAATGATCCTGGGTGCTTGTTCCGGCAAAAAGGTTGCCGGATAAACGATCTCAGCCTCGAGGGCTACTTCTTCACCTGCACGTTCACAATAGGAGATTTTGATTACTTCCCAATTTCGATAAGCCACAGGTTTACCTCCGGTTTAGAAAACTCAACTACTAATAACAAGCAAATGCATTATAACACATCTAAACATGACGTCAAAACTTTCCAGCTGTGGATTCCTGGAGCATTATTCTTTAGAAGGTGGAATATCTTTTAATTCAGCATCCACCACATCTGAGGCCTTCTTTTCAACAATGTCCACGCCACGAATGGATTTCTGCAAAGCCTGGCGATGTTCCTGAACAACATTATTTGGGCAGAGCCCAACGAACAAGGTCCCGCCCAGCCAGAGCACAGCAGCGTCATCCAGCGGGTTTAGGGGAAGAAAATCAATCGGGACGACCAAATAAAGCAAAGCCCCAACCGGCAAAAGTTTCAAGAGAAAATTGACGCGCCGGTCCTTCAATAAACGTACAATTAAACGCAGATTGTTAAAAAGTCCACCATAGTTTTGTTGATCATCTTTTCTGAATTTATCCAAAAATCGATTCAATTGATCTGTCATTTTTAGCTCCAAATTTGTTCAGTAAATTTAATGGCGTTATTGATCCCTGCCGTCTTTATTAAACATCCTTTTTCGGCGCCAATTGATCAGCGGTGCAACCAAACGCCGGATGCCATATTTAATCACAATCGGTGAGAGCCAATGACCGCCTTCACGGTAATGCACCCGCAGCATTTCCGGCCAGCAGCGATCATCTGCGGCAATGGTCTTTGCATCGCCGTGCAGTCTAAAACTTGCCCAAAGATGCCCGGGTAAATAGACTAAAGGGGCTTCACCCGCTAATCGCACCCATAAATCGTAATCCATAGCAAAGTAGAAGGATGGGTCCAAAGGGCCGACCTTCTTCCATAGTTCCGACCTGAAAAAGGAGGATTGCTGGGGGATATGTACATATCCACGGCGAAGACGAGTGTAATCCGTTTGGGCAGCCGGAAAAAGCCCAATACGCTGACCCTGGGCATCGATAAAAGTGCAATCACCATAGACCAACCCAACATCCGGATGCGTTTCTAAATAATCTACTGCTTCAGAAATAGCGCCAGGCTGGTAGACATCATCTGAATTCAACCATGCCAGGTATTTGCCCGTTGCCTTAGCAAAGCCTTTATTGATGGCATCAGTCTGACCGTGATCCGGAATGGATTCCCAGTATGCCAGTTTATCTTCAACGCCTTCGATAATTTCCAGGCTGCCGTCAGTAGAACCGCCATCAATGATGATATATTCAATATTTGGATAATCCTGTGATATCACCGATTCAATGGTTTGGCAAAGAAACCGAGCTTGATTAAAGGAAGGTGTAATAATCGAAACAATGGGGAGATTTGTCATAAATAGTTTAATTCACAATGTCTTCTTGGAATTCATTTTTTTATCTCTAACACTCTTTGTGAAATCGAA
>JAXHUT010000384.1:0-3183 GCA_034189405.1 Chloroflexota bacterium | reverse complement strand
CATTGATAAATTTCCCCTTAAAGTTTACAAACTTTAAGGGGAAATTTATCAATGTTCAGTGGTTTAAGCATCAAAGAAAAAAACGGACTGGGTTGACCCAGACCGTTTTGTCTACTCTCTTAGTTTTTTACGCTGTAAACAAACCTTTCATCTCTTTTGTTTGATATTCTTTCCCTTCTCGAATGACTTTGCGACCCTGGTCCACCTTGCCCCAAAGATTCCAGAAAATTAAGCCTACAATTTTATTGTTGTTCAAGTAAAAAATGGTTCCTTTTTTATAGGGTTCGATCCAATCTGAGAAGATTGTAAAATCCTTATTCATTTCACCCACAGCTTCATACCCGAGATCGAAAAGGTCGGAATAAAAGAACGGCATGTGATCGTATTTTTCTCTTTCACCGCTCATATTTTTGCCAGCGATGAGTCCCATTGTGTTGGCGTTATCCTCATGCTCCACGCGCATGCGTTTGCCCAAACCTAAATTCTTGAAGTAGGCGACATCTCCGGCAGCATAGATATCGGGGTCGCTTGTTTGTAGATATTCGTTTACGACAACACCTTCTTCGACATCAAGCCCCGCCTCCTCTGCTAAGTCAATGTTTGGTTTAATGCCAAGGCCAAGGATAACGACGTCAAATTCTTTTTCATGTGTCCGCCCTGAGTTTATGTTGTGGTATTTGACCAAATATTTGTCATTTGCTTTTAAAATTGAATCAACAAGACAGCCATTGAGAATAGCCACACCCTGCTTCTGGTAATAATCATTCAAGAAATTTGATAGTTCATCCGGGAAGAGTAGACCAGAGATGCCGATTTCCGGAAAGATCATGGTCACTTCCATATCATTTTTTGTAAGAGCCGCAGCTATCTCGGACCCAATGAAACCACCACCGATGACGCAAAAGGTCTGTTTTGTTATTGTGAGTTCATGAAGCTTTTCAAAGTCCGCACGTGTCCGGTATGACAGCACGCCATCGGGCATGTCAGGCATTTGGATTGGATCTCCGCCAGTCGCGATCAACAATTTTTGGTATTTAATTTTTTCTTGCTTATCTGTCAGAATCCATTTTTCATCCCGGTTTATTTCCTTTACCTGTGTTTCAAGGAAAAGATCTACATTGTACTTTTCAATGGGACGCATGATGCTTTCAATGTCTTTACCGGTCCAAAGGCCTTTTGAGAGGGGAGGGCGATTGTAAGGTTTGTAGGGCTCCATTGAAAAGAGGGCAATTGTTCCATCAGGGTCTATTTTCCGAATGCCCATTACGGCAGATGATCCTGTCATTCCACCACCAATAATGATGTATTTAAAATCTTTCATATTTCACTCCTTATGCTTAGAACTTATCTTGAAATTTTCCCCAACAATAACCTTTAATGATTCTGGTATAACCCTGATTTCTACAGGGGTTTCTCCAATCGGATCCCCATCAGCCTGGGCTGGAAGGGGTGTTTGTGTTTCAATTCGGCAGTAGTCAGAAAATTGGATATATTTCATCACGTCGTTTTTTTCGTTTTTCTTTGTAAAGATTGAGAAGACGAGTCTGATGACGTCGATGAAATTGGTCGCTCGAATGATGAAAAGATCCAATCGTCCATCATTGATGGTAATGTTTTCAGACCACTTTAAATTTTCAACCCCTGTAGATTGTCCATTTGTGATCAGGACCTCAGATGCTCGGAAGGTAATATTTTTATTGTCGTATTCAACAAAATAGCGATTTAGTTTGAGCCCAAAAAATTGTTGAATAAAATTAACGACATAAGCAAAAATACCATACCGTTGTTTTTCTTTCGCCCGCGTTTTAATCATAACCTTTGGTGTTACACCGACGCTGACGTTAAGCAGGTAGGAGCGATCCTCTAACTTGATGGTATCCATCATTATCGTTTTGGGGTTGTCAGCAGTTATTAACGAAAGTGCTTTCTCAAGGTTTAAAGGAATTTTCAGGTCTTGTGCCAGAAGGTTGCCCGTGCCTAAGGGGAGGATGGCAAGGGGAATTTCAGTCTTGATCAATTTGTTGCCGATTAATGAAATTGTGCCATCCCCACCAGCTGCAATGACTAAGTCTGCGTGGTCTGAAGCGATCTTTTCTACCGTCTCCTGGATGTTTTCACCAGGTGCAGGGATTTTGAAAACTTTATGAGGTATGCCGTGTTTTTCAAAATGCGCCACAATCGGATCTAATTGCCGACCCTTCTTACTTTGACCGGAATCTGTATTATAAAACAGAACAACATTTTTATAGTTCGGCATGTGAACTTAAAGGTTCCTCAATATTTTAATTATCTAATCATACTGTGTTCTTGATTATTTGTCAGTATCTGTTTTTATTCGGCCAGATCATCCCTAGATGACTTGATTTGGACAGTGTAAGTGATTTAATTTATCGCTTTCGCGAAACAACGGTCGAACGTAATAGGTTTTTTGAAGTATTTGATCGATGATAAACTCTTTGTTAATTAAAAAAGCTTAAAAATCATATTGACAAGTCAGAAAAAGGGTACAATTGAATTTACACATCAACTAAATTCGGGATGCTGTAATGCCGTTGCCGGACAATTATAAAATAATCTAGCAATCAATGAAGGCCATCAGTTTGCATCTTGACAATGGAGAAAAACCTCTTTATTCTAAGTTCGGTTTGACGGCATCTCGGTTTTACGTTTTAAAACATGTTTTTAATCATCCGGGAATTAATTACATTGATCTGAGTGAATTGATGTTATGCACAAAGGGAAATACGACCAGAATCATCCAGGGAATGTTAAGTGATGATTTAATATACCAGTCGGAAAATCCAAGAGATCGAAGGAGTTTTCAACTATACCTTTCAAAATCGGGCAATCAACTATTTGAGGAGGTGCGTTTAGAATACCAAAATTACATCAAGGAAGTTTTATCAAAACTGGACGAAGATCAGCTGGATGCTTTTAAGATTCTTAACCGCAGTATCGAAAAGGATCTTTCGAACGTTATCATTGGTTAAGTTTTAGCTAATCTTCAACATCACGTACGAAAATATCATAATGACAAGTAAAAGGAGTACAAAATGAAGAAAAGGTTTATTTTATTAGCGGCGATATTAATTGCCAGTTTCGTGCTCGGGGCATGCACACCAGAGGCAACGCCCGAACCTGAAACAGAAGAACCATTGGTTGAGGAAACTGAAGAACCAACAG
>JAXHUT010000383.1:0-4633 GCA_034189405.1 Chloroflexota bacterium | reverse complement strand
TTGAGTTTATCATTTGCCTAAAAATTCAGCGTTTTTACGGGTAGAATTCGAATTATTGGGCTAACCCAGAGCAGGGCATGGGTGTCCCCTTCAAAAATTTCACTATGAAAAATGCAGACAGTCATTCCAACCAACTTGGTGAATATCGCCTGATTCCCCCATAAATCGTGGGAGCAGGTTAGCAAACGCCTGAACATCGCCGCTGGTATAAAAAATCATTTTACCAACCGACTCATCAGGGTTGCGCAATCCCGCCACTTTCAGCAAACGATGCGCCTGCCGGGCAATTGCCGGTGCCGGGTCAATCGTCCGCACCTCAGGACCGGTAATTTCCTCAATCAAGGGGATCACAAATGGATAGTGGGTGCAGCCCATCACGACCGTATCAATCCCTGCCTCTAACATCGGTGCCAGGGCTTCCTCTAAAATCTTCCGTGTTTCCGGGGTTTCAAGACCACCAGATTCAATTTCCTCAACCAATCCGGGACAAGCGCTCTTATAGATGGTGACGTGCTTGGCAAAACGTTCCACAACGGAGGAATACAAATCGCCTGCGAAAGTTGTTGATGTTGCCAGCACCCCCACTTTGCCGGTGCGGGTCGTCTCGGCTGCGGGTTTGACCGCCGGCTCCATCCCTACGAAGGAAACCGATGGGAAACGATCGCGCAGATCATGCAAAGCTGCAGCAGAGGCGGTGTTGCATGCCACCACAATCAACTTAGCGCCTTGATCGATCAAAAAGCGTGTGATCTCGACGGCAAACCGCCGAATCTTCTTCTTGGATTTGGAACCATAAGGGATATGCGCCTGGTCTGCAAGATAAAGAACATCCTCGTTGGGAAGTTCGCTGCGGATGGCGCGCAGGACAGACAACCCGCCGACACCAGAATCAAACATGCCTATGGGTTGCTGAGGAGATAACTTTGTATCCATCAGGTAAATTCTATCACGAGAGAAGAGAAATTAATCAACACAATCCTGGTGCGCATCAAATAGCCAGTCGATTCAAACCAAGACGCCTGGCAATGGCAACAACCGCCTTGTATTCCTTCGGTCTGATTCGTCGGTTGAGTTCCGGATAGTCACCAGCCAGGTGTGCAGGGTGATACTGCGCCATAATATTAACATAGACTTGCTTTGAAATTTTTTCAGCCAGGAACCTCAAAATGGCTTCGCTGCCCGCAAGGTTGTTGGGCAGCACAAGATGACGCACAAGCAAACCGCGGTAGGCAATCCCTTGATCATCCAATGTCAAGTCCCCCACCTGGTGCTGCATCTCGAGGACAGCCTGCTGGTTTATGGTCGGGTAATTTTTGACGCGGGAATACTTCCGCGCGGTAGGCTCATCCCCATATTTCATATCGGGCATGTAGATGTCCACCACGCCATCCAACATGGAAAGCATTCCCAGAGAGTCATATCCCCCGGTGTTATAAACCAGGGGAAGTTGCAGTCCCGATTGTGCGGCTAAATACACCCCGGCTAGAATTTGCGGCACGATGTGGCTTGGCGAAACAAAATTAATATTATGGCAACCCCTTGTCTGTAAATTGAGCAAGATTTTCGCCAGGTCCGCAGGCGTGACTTCACGCCCAAGAGCAACTTGGCTGATATCCGCGTTCTGGCAATAAACACAGTTTAAATTGCAGTGATTAAAAAAGATGGTCCCCGAACCCCGACTACCGCTAATAGGACCCTCCTCACCAAGGTGAGCGAAATAACTGCTCACCTGGGCGAATTCGCCTGTTTTACAAAGCCCCAGCTCGCCCGCCAAACGGTTGACGCCGCATTCCAGGGGACACACATCACAATTTTCAAGATGCTGGTGGGCTTGATGAACGCGTTCTTCCAATACGCCCTGCTCCAGAGACTCTAAATAGGCTGGCATTCTTTCGTAGCTCATCATTAAATTATACATTCATCCCCGAAGGGAGAAAAAAAGTTGCTTCCCCGCGAAAGGAAAATAAAACCTTCACTCAAATTTCAAGCATTAACCGGTGAAAAATGCTTTTGCCATAGTGACAGATGAGGTATCGCCCCCCAGACCCGGCTGAATCCGGGTGATCGCGTTGATCATCAATTCCAGCCGCTGACATTCCTCAACTATGGCTTCAAAATTCAAGGGCTTGGGTCTCCCACCAACGAACTTCCAGAAATTTTTGAAGTAGATCTTATCCAAAATCGGATCAGGCAGGTGAATGCCCTGAAAAAGGGTCTTACTTCCACCAAAGAGAACGCCTTCATGTTCCAGAGAAAAGGGTCCATCCTCCTCCAAAAAAGAACGCACCATCGCCATACGGGTTAAACTTTCTTCAACCTGGATGCCCGGCATGCAGTCCATCAGCAGCGCCCTAGCACCAATATCCGTGCCATAAATAATTCGATCCTGGTACTTTATAAAGAAATCTCGCACCTTATCAGGGTTTTTAGAAAAATTCGCGTAGATCTCAATGCCCGGGGTCAGGTCAACGCGCATATTGGGATAACGGTCTAAATATGCCCCCAGGCGCTCAAGCTGTGCAGACAAGAAGAAAAAGTGGGCGAATGTCACATTCAATATGGGATGACGATCCAAAACATTCAACACTTGGCGGTATTGATCTTCGTTATCCACAAATGTGTCGTCGCCATAATACCAGTCCATATCCTCCGCCCAATCCGGAATTTTTTCAGCATTCCAAAATTCTTCCGGATCATTGACATGGAAAATCAAAGGTGTTTGGGTGATCGCCATTTTTTCCCAGTAGGGTGCATATACTGGGTCATCAAAATCAGGAATGGGTAAACGCTTTCGGATTGCGGGTTTCCCCTCAATCATTTTTACACCGTCCACCCCCATTGTCATCAGATCATCCACATAATGCGCAAAAGTTTCACCGGCGATATCGGGTGCCATTAACAGGGGAGATATATCAAGATTGCCAAAAACGAATACTTTGTGAGGATAAAGACCCTTTAAATGCAGGGCGTCTGGCAGTAGGCTGAGCCGTTTTTCGTCAGGGGTTGAAACCACAGCCAGCTGATTGACGCCTGCTTCAGCCAACATGGGCATCAATGTCACACCACATGAATAATGTGGATAATGAACATGCCCATCAATGATCCTGCGTTTTCTAAACGCCATACGCTCTCCAAAGATTTTTCTCAACCAGCATTAAGAACCATAGAAATTATAATCCTGTTTTCCAATAAATACGCAAGTCATAATAATATAATTGAATAAATATGACAGGTTGCATAAACATGCCTTAGCCTCAACGGAATACCTTTGGGTGCAACGCTCAAAGGGTGGTAGGGTCATCCAGGTGTTGTCCCTTGTTTCCCCTGGGTTTTGTAAAGATTAATCACAGCCATCAACGCGGCCGTGTCGTCCAGTTTAGCACCTAATTTCGATACCGCCAGCTGCGGCAGTTGGCGCGCCTCACCGCCGCCGTGCACCAATACATCATCCCTGAGCGGTGTCAGGAGGGATTCTCCCAGAAGATCGCCCGGATGACCAAAAATAACTTGTTCAGGGTCATAGGAAAATATTAACCACAATAAAGCCTTGCCAAGGTGATGGGCTGCTTCCTCAACCACCGCCAGGGCATCCGAATCTCCGGCGTTAACCAGGCGAACTATTTCATAGGGATTTGGTGGCGATGGCCAATGGTCAGGGAATCTTAAAGAAGCCAATTCTGCCATACCAAAGCTGCTTGCAAATCCGGTCAGTGATCCGGGTGATCCCAAGCCCCCTGGACCGCGCTTATCCATGCGCATGTGACCAACATCACCCGCCGCATCATGGGCACCATGATAAACGCTCCCATCCAAAATCATCCCTATTGACACAACTGGTTCCATATCAATGAAAAGTAAGTTGTCCACGCCGGTACCGGCACCAAAAAAAACTTCTGCCAATGCAGCAGCATTGCTGCGGTGTTCTATGAATACGGGCAGGTTATAACGAACCGACAGTCGACCCTTTAGTTGGGCGTCTTCCCATTGCGGCAAATCCGGCGGAGACAGGACGGTTCCTTTCCGGATATCCAGCGGACCGCTGACAGCCACAGAGATCGCGCCCGGGGTTGCCAATCCCTGGGCACGACAAACTTTTAACAATTTATCCACCTGGCTGCAAATCGCATCAAAGCACTCCAGAAAAGGCACCTTGGAAGGCGTCACCATTTGCATACGTTCGTAAATTAAACCATTCATATCCCCATAAACAATGCTGGTCTTGGGTCCGCTGATGTTCAACCCAAGGATTTTGGTTGTGATCGAAAAGTCATTGACGATCGCTTCTGTTGAGCGGGTGACCATTGAGTGCTAACCTTATCTCCTATTTTTCAAATATACGCCGCAGGCTTCCTTCATCCTTCAAAATACCTCTCACAATTATGATAGATCAAGGCGACAAAACAATTATAACGTCAATCCAGATCACACATGGCGTTTTTTATCTGATAGAATAGATACAGTTTATTAGGTTTGCCCTTTTTTATTTTCCTTTGAATTTATAACATTTTGATATGTTAGGAAAAGTTGAAAAGTGAACTCTCATAAAGTTCAAAAGTGAACAGTGAAACCACGAAGAGGTAAATCCACTGAATGGACCATTTGTTGATTCCACCATATCCGGACATGCATTCTC
>JAXHUT010000382.1:0-3819 GCA_034189405.1 Chloroflexota bacterium | reverse complement strand
CAGCCCGATTGAAAATCGCCGGGGCACGATGGACACTTCCAGGTGCAATTACTACCGCAAAAGCTCGAGCTGCTTGGCTCTCAGATGATGATAGTTTTAGTGCGCTCACCTCTCTACCCCTAGCAGTGTGATTCTACAGACTTTTAGTGCACCCCAAAGCCCCCGGTTTAATGGGGGCAGTGCCGAAGGAGGGAGTTGAACCCTCATGAGCCCAAGGCTCACTACGCCCTGAACGTAGCGCGTCTGCCAGTTCCGCCACTTCGGCATCGGTCTTTATTTTATCTATTAAACTGTTTTTGTCAATGGGAAGCCAACAAGGTAAGCCAAGCTCGAGGCGATTTCAGGATAAGACGGAGACTTCGCGTTATCAGCATTGGCAGTTTCAAGTGCAATTTACGCCACCTGGCAAGAACCGATCTTGGGGGTGTGACAACCTCTGTGAGTATTTGCTGTCAAATAGGTGGCCGGTTTTTGTGGTTGGAATATAAGCCAGAAAGGACGGGGAAATAGACCGTGACCAGCCGCCAAAACCGACAACAAGGGGCAGAAAGAAAAATATAGATTGAAGCATATTCACATTGGTTACGATAAACACGAGTATACCCAGTAAGGCGCTGATGCCAAACGCCAGCAGTGGGCCAACCACTAAGTCATTTATCTTGGTAGCGGTACCGATATCTGGATTTATCCCAAGCTGAGCAGGCCAGATCTGAGTTTGCAGGCCCAAATACCAAGCCACACACTTTCATAGTGTAAGGATAAACTAGTACAAGCAGGGCTAAGCATTTTGCAATCCAGATTTCAATTTTAGTTATGTTCTTGATTTCTCCCTATTCAATGGCTTGATTGGCTTTCTTTATAATAGATTTTCTATGTCCGTCACGGCTTTTGTGCTATATTTCATCTCAGAGCCTCTCTATGATGCTTTTGTATTTCTGAGCCTTATCATAACGTAGAGGCTCAATTTTTTAAAACATTTTAGTGCACCCCTGGTGGGAGCAATTGAGTGTGGTGGAAACTTAGAGAGTGCCCAAAATTTTGTTAGCAGAATCCTCGCATTATTTCCTTGTTTACGCTAGGCGCTCTAAATTTCGCCAGCTGATTAATTCTCCAGCGCTGGTTTTTAGCGATTGGTCACCGCCATAGACGACATAACCCTGATTATTCGACAGACTTGCCAGAGACCGCCAGTATTTGAGGTTGTCAAAATAGCTGGTAGATAAGGTTTTTCCCGATTTAATCTCCACTGGCGTAATGTTTTCTCCGTTAACCAGCAGGCAGTCAATTTCTTTGCCGCGGGAGTCCCGCCAGAAATAGGGCTGGCGATTCTCGCCGCGATTGTAATTGCGTTTGATAAATTCGTTCAGGATCAAGTTTTCGAAAAGGGAACCCTTCATAAAATGCATACGAACCTGCTCCTCCTTGGTTATCCCCAGCAAGGAGCAAGCCAGCCCTGTATCATAGAAGTAGAGCTTAGGCGATTTTACCAAGCGTTTGTTAAAATTGCGATGATAGGGCTGAAGGCGATACAGAATATAGGAACTCTCCAGTACCGACAACCATGATTTTGCCGTGTTGGGGCTGATACCTGCATCACTGGCTAAACCGGCATAATTAAGCAGCTGCCCGATCCGTCCAGCGCATAACTGGGTGAACAGGATGAAGGTGTTGATATCGCTAATATTCTTGATCAGGCGCACATCCCTTTCGACATAAGTCTGGATATAGGATGGATAAAAATCGGTGGGAGGGATATCACGATCGTAAATCCTGGGGTATTGTCCTTTAAAAATCAGGCTTTCATACTGCTTTGGCAGCGGCTCTAATTCGTGAAAAGAAAAGGGGAGCAAATACAGGACTGCGGTGCGGCCTGCCAGGGTCTGGCTGGCCTTTTCCATTAGCAGGAAATTGGATGAGCCCGTCAGGATGAATTGAATCCGGCGATTCTCATCCACGAGGCTCTGGATATAAGAAAAGAGGTCAGGGGTGTTTTGAATTTCATCCAGGATCGCGCCAGCAGGGTAGTTGGAGAGGAAACCGCGCGGATCGGTCAACGCAATCTGACGGATATCAGGTTCTTCCAGGGAAACATAAGGCAAGTTTGGAAAGATAGCCTTGACAAGGGTTGTTTTGCCGGATTGGCGCGGTCCGGTGAGAGTAATGACCTGGAATTTCTCTGCCAGGGAGAGCATCTTTGTTGCAATGGTTCGTTCAATCATGCCGTTTCCATTCGTTAGAGAGTAATGCATTCATGTACATCCTGATGATAACACGGTTTGTACAAATCCGCAATCAAATTGCATAATTGTACAAGCCCGGTATTTTATAGCGCTCACATTGGGCGGCTAAAACGAGCGTCTTTTAAATTTTATTTTTGCAAGTCAGACCGATTTTTCTCTGAAGCAGGTTGAGAAGTGGTTGTCTAATAAAGTTTGCGAGAAGTAGGAAAATATAAATTGCCACAATATTCAGTGACCCCCTTTGTTGATTTAACGCAGCGTCCATCGTGCAGCTTGAATAAAGAATCGTAAAGAATTGGACCAGACCTTTGACAATTGATAGAAATGTATACATGTGGAATCGTCAGAGGCGATGTGTATAGAAAAGTTTTAATATCTTATGCATAAATTTTAATATCACTTGAGTATCCTCAGTTTATAGAAAAGCTCCATCGTTTTTTCATTTCGTATAATAATATAAACGACCCACACCCAATCAGTTTGGTCATGGGCAGTGTTCAATCTGTCAACCTGAATTAATTTCTTGGATGGTGAATGCTATTATCGCTTAACGAACAGAACATCTGATGCGGTCCGGCTTATTTGTGGAGATGAATGTTTTCTTCTTGGGATATTTCTTGAGACAGAGTGGGGCGATATTTATGCCCAACGAAGCTGTTTGGCGGTAAACGTATACTCATATCGCGCCTTTATGTGTGCAATCAAACAACGTTGCATGACTGCGGCCTAACCGAACCTCGAAAAGGGAGTACTTAGGTTCAACGATAGAAAAACAGCAAAAGTCCGACAGATGATTTTGGGATAATAATCCTATTTTCTATTGGATGGGTTGGACGTTATCGTGTTTTCTGGCACTGATCCTATAACCGCCCCAACTTAATAATCCCACCAACACCAAGGCAGCCACATACGGCCAAACGCCATAGGTAAATAAACGCTCTGACAGCCCCAGCGTTACGCCAATGACAACGAAAAGCAACAACAGGGCATTGGTGATTGCCGCAAGAATGGCCCAACCCTTAGCCGTGCGAATCATCAAAAAACCACGCCCGGTGAGGACCCGAGTTATCGTGAAACCAGCGAATGTGATTACTACAAAGATATTATGGATCAGTAAAAGGGTTGAATGGGAGATAATACCACCTCGGTAGAAAGGAGATAAGGCGAAACCTATTCCCCAACCAAGGGCGACTAACCTTATCATTTCTTGAGGAATAATCTTTTCCAATTTCGCATTTATATCCTTTTGAGACTTATTTGGGTCCTTGACCATATCGTAGATTAGATACGCAATTAAAGTGGCTATTATTATGTAGCCATATACACTCCAGTTTTCGTATCCCCTTATTCCAGGAAGCAGTAGAAAAATAATGATGAAAATGACATTCCTGATGATGTGCTTAGATTTCTCAGCCCTTATTTCCGACATTGATCATCTCTAGAAATCAAACCAAAAACGTGATAGGGGGTTGTCTACGAGGGAATACCATTGCTTCCCCTCAATGATACGCTGATTATATACGATTTCCTAGATCTTTCCAAGCAGCTTGCTGGTCGGTGCTTGCTGGTCGGCTTCCCC
>JAXHUT010000381.1:0-3023 GCA_034189405.1 Chloroflexota bacterium | reverse complement strand
CTGCTCTGCCAGTGCTAATTCTGGTTCTCTGCCTAAAAACTCACCACTTTCCGGGTCAATAGGCGCCAACCACACAATTGCCATCTTTCCATCATCTTGAAGTTGGATGTGGTCAATCTTATAAGTTGAATCCTTCCATCGTCCGCTGCTGTTGGCTAAAGCCCTTTCAATTGCCTCTTCCAAGTCTTTTTCACCCTGAACCACAGATGTTGGTGTCTCTGTGTTTACTGCCAGCCCCAGTGCTGGATCATTTTCGGGAATATCAATTAATAAAACGACGCCCAACATGACACACAGAATGACCAACAGGACAATGCCAAATTTTAGTATTTTACTCATATCAAGATTCTCCAAAGCTTTCGCATTCTCAAAACATAAATGAATTTGCAGCTGCATAATCGTTTTTCAATATGTTCTACAGCTTGCAAGGTTCATACCAAGATCATGACTAGGGGTTTCGTTCTCACCCTCACTTTGTAAATTCCACCTGAATAACGAGGGTTTCAAGCCCTATGATGCGCTCTTTTAGAAATGGTTTTTTAGATCCAAAAGAAGGGCGGAATCTTGTCTAATAAAACACTTGCATACAATCTCAAAATGTGATATGATATCCCCCTACAAGATACATTCTCTGTTTTCAAGAAAGCATCCGTTTTCTCGGGAACAGCGAGTTTTTTTAATTTACAAAGGGGAATAAAATGAACCCCAAAGGACCCCAGACTCACCGGAAGGAAATCTGATGCCTAGTTCATATTTAACACGCGAGGGTTTTGAAAGGCTACAAAAGGAGTTGGACTATCTCAGAACCGAAAAACGCAATCAGGTTGCTGAGCGTCTACGTGAAGCCTTAGAAGATGGCGAACTGATTGAAAATGCTGAATTAGAAGCAGCCAAAAATGAGCAATCTTTTGTTGAAGGACGGATTAAGGAACTCGAAATCCTGCTCTCAAATGCACACTTGATTGAAGAAACCAACCATACGGATTCAATCCAGGTTGGCGCCAGGGTTAAGCTGCAGGAGGAAGGGTCTGACCCTGAGGAATATGTCATCGTTGGTGCCGCCGAAGCGGACCCGCGGCTTGGACGTATTTCAAATGAATCTCCCTTGGGTAAAGCGTTGCTTAATAAAAAACCTGGTGATAAAGTTAAGGTCGAAGCACCGGGCGGAGAATTTGAGGTCGAAATTCTCTCGATTGGTTGATCTAACACCCTGTCAATTCTGCCCCGCCCGTCTCGAATGGTCGGGGCTTTTATTTTAAATTATTATTGAGGAAGGTATTATGCTTGAAGAATCATTTTCAGAACTTGAATTAACCCGCCTTGAAAAGCTGCGAGCCATGGAAGCCGCGGGAATTGATCCCTTCCCCACACGAGCTGAGCAAACCCACACCAGCAAAGAAGCCATTGAGGTTTTTTTGGAAGCAGAAGCTGAAGGGGACGAATCCCCAATAAATGTTACACTGGCGGGCCGTCTGCGGGCACTGCGTCCAATGGGAAAAATTGCATTCGCCCACATAGATGACCGCGATGGACGAATTCAACTTTTCTTCCGAATCAATGATTTGGGTCAGGAAAAAATGGCAGCGATCAGTGATTATTATGATCTTGGCGATTTCATTCAAGCCAGCGGTCATATGTTCCGCACCCGCCGGGGCGAGGTAACCCTATATGTTGAGGACTTCAAGATGCTGGCTAAAGCCTTACGCCCCTTGCCGGCTGCAAAAGATGAGATTGTCGATGGTGAGGTCTTCAGACATGCCAAACTCACGGATCCTGAAACGCGTTATCGTCAACGTTATGTTGACCTGGCAGTCAACCCGGACGTACAGGAGATCTTCAAAATCCGTGCGGCAACCCTGCGGTCGCTGCGAGATTTTCTTGATGACCACGACTTCATCGAGGTGGAAACGCCCATTCTCCAGCCGATTTATGGCGGTGCAGCAGCCCAGCCCTTCATCACGCACCACAACCAGCTTCGTCAAGACCTTTATCTGCGGATTTCTTTTGAGCTCTATCTAAAACGCCTTTTGGTCGGTGGGCTTGAAAGGGTTTATGAGATTGGTCGCGATTTTAGAAACGAGGGCGTTTCTTATAAACATAACCCGGAGTTCACACAACTTGAATTTTATTGGGCTTATGCGGATTATAAAGACGTCATGAACTTTACAGAGGAAATGATTGCATTTGCTGCAAACCAAGTCCTCGGAACGACCAAAATCACCTTTGACAACCAGGTGATAGACCTCTCCCCGCCATGGAAGCGCATTGAGCTTCGCCAGGGAATTTTAGACGCAGCTGGTATTGATATTGATAATCATCCGACAGCCGAGTCCCTCGAAAAGGCTATGAAAGCAAAAAATCTAAACCCCAAACCCGGATCAACCCGCGGGAAACTGATCGACACCATCATCAGCGACCTCCTGGAGCCAAACAGCATTCAACCAACCTTTTTTTATAATTACCCAAGGGACATCTCTCCTCTGGCGAAGAGTAAGCCAGAAGACCCCGCCACCGTTGAGCGCTTCGAAGGCTTTGTAGGCGGCATGGAATTGTGTAATGCCTTCACAGAACTAAATGATCCCCTCGACCAGGAGCAGCGCTTTCTAGAAATGGGCCGTGCTTATGCGGACGATGATGATGAACAACATCCAATGGATGATGACTATTTAAACGCCCTCAGTTACGGCATGCCGCCAGCCGGGGGGTTTGGGATCGGCGTTGACCGATTGGTGATGCTTTTAAGCGGACGCAGGAGCATTCGTGAAGTGATTTTATTCCCCCACCTTCGTAGTTTATCCGGAGAAGAATAAATCCTGATACAATAGAAATGCTGCGACATTGTAAATCATCCTAAAGCGATCGAAACAGGTGCAAATGGACGAACAGGCCCTTATCCAAGATGCGCTTGAAGGTAACCTGAATGCCTTCAACAACCTTGTACTGCATTACCAAGATATCGCCTATAATGTTGCTTACCGCATCATGGGGGAACATGGTGCAGCCGATGATGCCGCTCAGGAAGC
>JAXHUT010000380.1:0-2972 GCA_034189405.1 Chloroflexota bacterium | reverse complement strand
CCAATGCGCGATAGATCAGCTTTTCCATCCGCTCGGGCTGTTCTGATGGGTAGGGCTTCCCCGGTTCCTCACGATGCCAATAATTAGCTCTAAAATGCTTGAACAAACGTCGAAAGGTATTCTCAGAGATGATCCCCAAGTCCTTTGCCCGATAGATCCAGCCTTGCATGCTCAACCCATATTTATGCTTTAAGAGATGAAGCTCATTTACATCCAGGTCACGTCGATACATGCCCAACTCAAAAACCGCCTTTTCAGCAGGGACCAGAAAAGCCCCGGCAAAGCGATTGGCTGCTTTTTCATCATCCAGGTCTCCCTGAATTGCCAGCACCAAATGCCCCAATTCATGGGCGACATTAAAGCGCTGCCTATCTCCGCTGATCTCTGATTTGGAGGCGATCACAAAATTGCCGTCAAAGGTAAAGGTGCAGGCATCAAAGTCATCAAAGCCTGAAACCAAGCCAACCTTCAAACCTTTGTCCTCCAAAAGCTGAATTAAATTCTCAATCGGATCCAAGCCGAGATGCCAGGCTTCACGCAGTTCTACTGCCGCCGCTTCAATATCTTCCAGGGTTACGACTTTATAAGAGGGTATATCAATCTGGATTTTCTCTTGAGGGAAGAAATCTTCCACCTCTAAGTAACGTTCAAGCCAATCCTGGATGCGCACTTTGATCGCTTCGAGTTTTTTCTTCCCAAGTTTAGCATGCTTCCGATAGGCAAGCAGCTCTACGGAAAAGGAATCCGATCTAAAGAAATAATCCAGATTAGTTTTTAAAGCTTTAGAAAAACGCAGCAACTTTTCAGAATCAGGCACGCTCTGGTCATTTTCATATTTTGATATCATCATCGCGCTCAAACCTACCTGCTTTGCCAAATCTCTTTGAGATACATTCGCACCCTTTCGCGCATGTTGTATCCTGCTCCCAATACTCATTTGCAACTCCTTTCCTTTCTTGGTTTACATAATAACACAATATTGATATTTTGTAAACTATTTTGATGATGAAATTTATAAATGTTAGGCTATAATTGGGAAAGTAACCATCGATTTTGAAGGGGACCCTATGACACCTCGCATCAGCGAAGAAGCCTTTGAGTATTACGTTTTAGACGACCTTTTAGCTAATCTCGGCTATCAGATCCTGCGCGGGGAGGAAATCGCCCCGGGTGAGCCCGCTGCCCAACGTGAGGATTTCAGCCAGGTGGTGTTGCCCACACGGTTGCAGGCTGCGCTGCGCAAGCTCAACCCCCACCTGCCGGCTGAGTCAATTGAAGAGGTTTACAAGAGAATCCTCAACCTGCCCCTTGCTTCCCCTAATACAGCCCAAAATAACCGCAGCTTTCATCGCTGGCTGCGGGAAGGGGTCCCTGTGGAATACCGACTGCCCGACGGACGCATCAAGGGGGACCTTGCCTGGCTGATCGACTTTGGCGACTCCTCAAACAACGATTTTGTCGCCGTCAATCAGTTCACGGTGATCGAGAACAAGCGCAACCGCCGCCCGGACGTGGTCTTGTTCGTCAACGGGCTGCCGCTGGTGCTGATGGAGCTCAAGGACCCCAAGAACCCCAAAGCGCACCTCAAGCGTGCCTTCAACCAGATCCAAACCTACCGGGTGGACATCCCATCCATCTTCACCTACAACGCCATTTGCGTCATCTCCGACAATCACGATGCCCAGGCGGGGACCTTCCTCAGCGATTGGGAATGGTACATCCGCTGGCGCACGGTGGATGGGGCGGAACGGGTCCCCAAGACCCGGCCGCAAATGCCCGTCTTGGTTAGAGGATTGTTGGACCCCACCCGACTGCTGGACGTGGTGGGGCACTTCATCGTCTTTAAGGATGTGGAGGGCGGCGAACCGGTTAAAATCCTGGCGGCGTACCACCAATACCATGCGGCAAAAAAAGCCTTGCAAGAAGCGGTCAAAGCCAGCAGTGCAGGGGGCAACCGGCGAGTGGGCGTGATCTGGCATACCCAGGGCTCGGGCAAGAGCCTGTCGATGCTGTTTTTTGCCGGCTTGCTGATCGGTCACCCAGCCCTGGAGAACCCGACCATCGTGGTGATCACCGACCGCAACGACCTGGACGATCAACTCTTTGGCACCTTCAGCCAGGGGCAGGAGCTCCTTAGGCAGACCCCCCAACAAGCGGAAAGCCGCGCCCATTTGCGAGCGCTGTTGAAAGTGGCTGCCGGGGGTGTGTTCTTCACCACCGCCCAAAAATTCTTGCCTGAAAAGGGATCGAAGGCGGATCCCATCAGCCCCCGGCGCAACATCATCGTCATGGCGGATGAAGCCCATCGCAGCCAGTACGGCTTTATCGATGGCTTCGCCCGCGCAATGCGCGACACCCTGCCCAACGCCTCCTTCATCGGTTTCACCGGAACACCCATCGCCCTGACCGACCGCAACACCCGGCAGGTCTTTGGGGACTACATCAGCGTCTACGATATCCAGAACGCGATCGATGATGAGGTCACCGTGCCGATTTATTATGAAGCGCGGCTGGCAAAGATTGATATTGATGAAGCCCTGCGCCCCTTGCTGGATCAGGATTTTGAGGATGCCACGGCAACCGCCGATGAGGGTATGCGGGATCAACTCCGCCGAAAGTGGGCTGCCCTTGAAGCCGCCATCGGCACCGAAAGCCGCTTAAAACAAGTGGCGGAGGACATCGTGACCCATTTTGAAGCGCGTCAGAGTGTAATCAAAGGCAAGGGGATGATCGTCACCTACAGCCGGCGCATCGCCATTGATCTTTATCAGCAAATTATCGCCTTGCGCCCTGAATGGCATAGTTTGGCGGTCTCTCAAGGCGGGATCAAAGTGGTCATCAGCGGCTCAGCGGATGATCCGATAGAATGGCAGCCCTTTTTGCTCAACAAAGCTGCCCGCAAGGATGTCGAAAAACGTTTCAAAGATCCCAAGGACGAGCTTAGGCTGGTGATCGTGTGCGATATGTGGCTG
>JAXHUT010000038.1:0-3527 GCA_034189405.1 Chloroflexota bacterium | reverse complement strand
CCTTCTCTCACTCGCCTTTTCGAGCATGCCAGCGAAGGGCCCGTCGAGCAGCAACACTTCCCTCGACTGTAAATATGTTCACAGCAGGTCCGCGTCCACAGTTCCGAGGTGTGGGGTTACTTCTCCTCCTGCCTCACCAGCACCTCCAGCACCTTCGTCAGCAACGCCCGCCTGTTCGGCAAGGTCTACTTCCCCCGCCTGGTGATGCCCATCTCCACCGTCATATCCAACTTGATCACCTTCAGCATCCAGTTCTTATTCTTCATGTCCTTCTACCTGTACTTCTTCCTGAGTGGTGCCGACATCACACTCACCCCCTGGGCTTTTTCCCTGCCGCTGTTGATCCTCCTGATGGCCGGCCTCGGGCTGGGTTTTGGCATTATCATCTCTTCGCTCACCACCAAGTACCGCGACCTGACCTACCTGGTCTCCTTTGGCGTTTCCCTGTGGATGTACGGCACCCCCGTGGTCTACCCCGTCTCCAGCATCCCCGAAAACTGGCGCTGGGTGGCGGATGTCAACCCGGTCACCCCCCTGATCGAGACCTTCCGGGCGGGCTTCCTCGGCGCCGGCGACGCCTCCTGGGCGCGCCTGGCTTACAGCGGGGTCTTCATGCTGGTGGTGATGTTCATCGGTGTGGTGATTTTCAATCGTGTGGAGAAGACCTTCATCGATACTGTTTAAGATTTTCACCACAAAGGGCACGAAGGACACAAGGGAAAAACTAACCGCAAAGGCACAAAGGACGCAAAGAAAGAAAAAGAAAAAAATTAAAAATCTTTTCTTGGTGAACTTGGTGTACTTCGTGGTTCAAAAAAAGAATTACTAACCACAAAGGCGCAATACCGCAGGGGTACGATGAGGACACAAAGAAAGAAAAAGAAAAAAAATTAAAAAGCTTTTCTTAGTGAACTTGGTGTACTTCGTGGTTCAAAAAAGAATTACTAACCACAAAGGCGCAATACCGCAGGGGTACGATGAGAACTCAAAGTAAAAACAATAAATCTTAAAATTTTTTCTTCGCGTACTTCGCGTTCTTAGCGGTTCATCTTAAAACTTATTTATAGTGTTTCAACCTTATGAAAAACATCGAAGCCATCGCCACTCAAATCGTTGATGCATCAGTAAAAATCCATAGAGCCCTCGGGCCTGGTTTGTTAGAATCCGCATATCAGCAATGTCTTGCTTATGAACTGGCCAATCGGCAAATTTATGTTGATTGTGAAGTATTGCTACCTATACATTATGATGGTAAGTATATTGACGCAGGCTACCGAATAGATATGCTGGTGGAGAATTGCATCATTATTGAAAATAAATGTGTTGAAAAGTTGCTACCGATTCACATGGCTCAAATCCTGACTTATCTTAAGCTGCGTCAAATCAAATTGGGATTTCTCATCAACTGGAACACGATACTAATCAAAGATGGCATCAAGCGGATTGCTAACTAAAAGGAATCAACCGCAAAGAACGCAAAGTAAGAATTAAACCACAAAGAACACGAAGGACACAAAGTAAAAAACAAAAAATAAAAAGCGAAAAATAAAAAAATCTTTCTTAGTGTTCTCATCGTACCCTTGCGGTATTGTGAACTTAGTGGTTCAAAAAAATCTTACTTTCTATCTTCGTGGTTCAAAATTAAAAAATAAAAATAATCTTTCTTAGTGAACTTTGTGATCTTCGTGGTTCAAATAAACTATGTCCAATACTGTTATCTCCGTTGAAAACTTAACCAAACGTTATGACCTCGGCGTCATCGGCACCGGGACCCTCTCTCGCGACCTCAACCGGTGGTGGGCGCGGGTGCGCGGGCAGCCCGACCCCTACACCCGCATTGGGCAGCAGGACCATTTCGAGCGGATCGGCGAATCGATTTTGGCTCTGGATGATGTCTCCTTCAAAGTAGAGCAGGGGGAAGCATTGGGCATCATTGGCAAGAATGGTGCAGGCAAGAGCACCCTGTTGAAGATTCTCTCCCGGGTGACGGCACCCACAAGCGGTGTTGTAAAGGTCAAAGGGCGCATTGGCAGCCTGCTGGAGGTGGGCACCGGCTTCCACCCCGAACTGACCGGGCGGGAGAATGTTTATCTGAACGGCGCCATCCTGGGCATGCGCAAGGACGAGGTGGACCGAAAGTTTGACGAGATTGTTGATTTTTCCGGGGTGGAGAAGTTTATTGATACACCAGTAAAACGCTATTCTTCAGGGATGTACGTGCGCCTGGCTTTTGCCGTGGCAGCCCACCTGGACCCGGAGATATTGGTGGTGGATGAAGTCCTGGCGGTAGGGGATGCCGAGTTTCAGAAGAAATGCCTGGGCAAGATGGGGGATGTAACGGGAGAGGGGAGAACTGTACTTTTTGTCAGCCATAATATGGGTGCAATCAATACCCTTTGCGAAAAAGCGATCTGGATCAATGATGGAAGCATTGCAAAGATTGGTGAAACTTCTTGGGTGATTCAACATTACTTAAACAGCGGCAAACATGAATCTAAAAGTGGGATAGTAAACCTCGAAAATTGTAAAGACCGTTATGGTGATGGTCAGGCAAAAATTCTTGCTGCCATGTTAATGGACAATAAAGGCAATGTCACAACAGATTTTTACCGCACCGAGCCTTTTACCATCGTGATTAATTTTGTATCATTTTCAAATGATAAATTAAATTTGAGTCTGTCAATTACAAATGCAATGGGTATAAATGCCTTGCACCTTTCTCATTTTGATTCGATCAATCCTATTGAAATTAATGGGAGGGGAAATTACCAGGTGAAAGTAAGAATACCTTCCTTACCTTTGTTTTCTGGGGAATACAGCATTAACATAGGTATACACAGAGGTGTTCGAAATTCACCCGTTGATGTGACACGAGAAGTGCTTCAATTTACTGTTTCTGAACCACTAAATTCACCCCGACCGTTTGAAACAAAATCTGATAGATTTATGGCTTGGACGTCATCAGACTGGGAAATTGTCCATAGTGAAATTGGATTTCTTTAAAATTTAAACACAAAGTAAAAGAATGCATCAATATAAGCGAGTAATAGAAACATGAGCATTGGTAATAAATTAAGAAATCATTTATCTTGGCAATTCCATAAACTTTCCAAGGTAATCAAGACAAAAAGTGAAGAGAAATTTATTCCTTCTGAAAATGATGTTTATTTGGTTTCATATCCAAGATCTGGCAATACATGGATGCGTGTGATGTTGGCTGAATTGATGTATGGAGAATCGGGTGAAAGCCTTGCAGAACTTGGTTATTATATGCCTGACAGCAAAAAACCTCAATCAATTAAAAACATAATTCAATCTGATTTTCATATTATCAAAACACATGATCCATATATGCGTAATCGTCTATCAGAGAATTTTTGCAAAGTCATTTACCTTGTAAGGGATCCAAGAGATGTCGTAATATCTTGGCATCGTTTTTCTGCTGTCTCTTATTATAAATTTGATTTGGATCAATTTATTTTTGAATGGGTCACTGGAAGAATTTATCCAACTTCATGGTCAACTCA
>JAXHUT010000379.1:0-4132 GCA_034189405.1 Chloroflexota bacterium | reverse complement strand
GCAGTTGATCGGGCATGGGTTTATTAACAAAAGCCAAAACAGCCCCATTCTCGAAAGCGTTCTGTACGTAGTCATGACCATCGCTTTGTTTGCCCGGCAGTGCAATGAACAAACTGCCCTGTGAAGCCTGGCGAGAATCAATCACAACACTGCTGATCTGGAAATCCGGCAGTGGGGATGTCTTATCGGTCAGGGCAAGGACAATGTCCTTCAGGTTAATCACAATCTATCCTTTTACTCAATGGCAGTTTTCAACCGGATATTATCCGGTGGGATTCTCATTAATACAACAAGTTCTTCCACAACATCTCCAAAGACCGGGGCAGCGACGACAGAGCCCCATGGAGAGATGGTCGGTTTTTCGAGCCACACATAAACAAGGAATTGAGGGTCATCTGATGGTCCCCATCCAACGAAGGATGCATTGGTTAATTCACTGGTATATCCAAATTCAGTTGGGATTTCCCCGGTGCCGGTTTTGCCAGCAAGGGTGTAGCCCTCAACTAAGGCATCTGATGCCTCTTCCTCAAGGGTGATGGTGAGCATTTGGGTTAAGGACTGGGCTGTTTCTGGGGATATTGGGCTGTTGATGACCTGGGGCGTGACATCGTATTGCTGACCACGATCAATGACGCTGCGCACAACATGGGGGGTCATCATCATGCCGTCATTTGCAACTGCTGAGATTGCGGTAACCATCTGGATGGGGGTGACGGCAATACCCTGCCCAAAGGAGTTTGTCGCAAGATCAATTTCAACCCATTGATTATTTGTTGGAAGGCGCAGCGGGAAATTTGCTTCGCTGGCAAGGTCAATGCCTGTACTCCTACCAAAACCGAAAGCTTGTAGGTATTGATAAAACAAGTCTTCTTGCAAGAGGTCAACTGCCACATGGGCTAAACAGACATTTAGTGAATGCTGCATACAGCCCGTCATGTCCTGCACGCCCCAGGCACCGCCGTCCCAATTGTAGATGGGCCAGCTGTTGGCAACCCAATAAACGCCGGACGAATCATTGTATGTTGTGCTGGGTTCAGCAACACCGCTGTCCAGTGCAGCAGCCATGGTGATGACCTTAAACACCGACCCTGGCTCGTAGGTTGTACCAATCGCCTTATTATAGGGCGTGATTCCCGGAAAAGTCTCTTCATATTTCCAATATTCGTTGGGGTTAAAGAAAGGGGTGCTTGCCATGCCAAGAATTTCCCCGTTTTCAGGGTTAGCCACAATGATGGTTCCACCTTCTGCACCCGACCATTCCATGGCGTCTGCAAGTTGTCTTTCAACCATACGCTGGATATCACGATCGATGGTGAGAACCAGGCTTGCTCCAGGCTGGATATCAGGTAATGGTTCAACAAGATAGGGGTCATTTGGCATGAAGACACTTTGTGGTTTGCCAGTCAGCAAGCGGTTATAGGCTTCTTCAACGCCATATACACCCTGGGCTGTTTCACGAGAAAAATAATTGTAAAAACCAAGGAGGTTGGCGGCTAATGTTCCTTCAGGATATGTTCGCTGCTGCATAGGATACCAAACCAAACCAGACAAACTGGGCTTTTCGGCTCTTTGCTGCTGCCGGCGGTCAGCATAGCTTTCTTTTAGTCGTGAAAGCTCGTCAATTTTTTCCTTGCTGACATAGCTTGAGAGGACAAAATATCGATTTTCATTCTCTCGCTCTTCCGTGCTGGCTAATTCAAAAACGTTAACATAATCCAAATCATCAATGATGGATGCGACAGAAAAGGCAATGGATTCAGGGTCATTGACAAACTTCAGATCAATACCGAGTTCATAACCGACCTGGTTTGTTGCCAGGATGTGCCCCGAACGATCATAAATAGTCCCTCGTGATGGATAAATAATCTTTTCAACACCCTGGTAATCTGCTGATTTGGCGATCAGCTGCTGGCTGTAGGTTGTGTAGTTGATGCGTACCATTTGAACCACAATAGCCACGCCTAAAATCGCGCAAATTAAAACGACAAATACGTATCGACCGTGATAAGGCATTTTCATGGCGACGCGCCTTCTTTAATTGATGATGGGCCTTCTAATGGATGCCATATTTGGTTGGCAAACCATTCCCAAAGGGAAATTTTGTAGGAGGATTTAACAATAGGTGATTCTGAAATGATGTTGATCCTTGGTGGCGCAAGTACTAGATCGGCATTCGGATTGTATCCGGGGATTTCAAGATAGACAGCTCTATTGGGATCAATCAACTTAAACCCCAGGTCCTTGGCTCGTGCTTCCATATTTTCTATGGATTCGGCTTTTGCAAGTTCTGTCGTCAGGTCAGCGATTTCATTATTAATATCATCGATATCTCGTTCTAGCGATTGAATCTTACGACCGGCGGTGGCTGCCTGGGCGCTGATGTTCAGGTAAAGACCGGTGACAGCCGCGATGAGCACCAGACCAAGCAGAAACAAGCCAATCCATTGAATCTGGATTCGCCATGGGGCTTGTCTATAGGCTTGTAAAATTCGGTTTTTCATGGCCTTAACCTTGCAATTATCATGCCTTACTTATTTTTTTCTGCAATCCGCAGCCTTGCGCTGCGTGAGCGCGGGTTTTCTCGAATTTCTTTCTTAGAAGCCGTAATCGGTTTCTTCGTAAGAATTATTAATGAAGCTTTATGCCCACAAGTGCATATCGGTAGTTCCGGTGGGCAGATGCAGTCCCGACTTTCTTTTTTAAAGAATTGTTTCACAATCCGATCTTCCAGTGAATGGAAGCTAATTATAGCAATCCTTGCCCCAACTTCGAGGCAATTGACCAAACCTGGTAAGGAAGCAGCGATTGTCTCCAATTCCTTATTGGTGGCAATACGAAGTGCCTGAAAGGTTCGTGTCGCCGGGTGTATATGAGATCTGTAACCCGGAACCGCTTTTTGGATTATCGCAGCCAGGTCTTGGGTTGTGTTGATCGGTCTTGCTGCGACAATAGCCCGGGCGATCTTGCGAGAATAGCGTTCGTCGCCGAATTTCCAGATGATATCCGCCAACGCCTCTTCGTTGAGGGTGTTGATCAGGTCTGCGGCAGTCTTGCCCGAGGATTGGTCGAAGCGCATATCCAAAGGGCCTTCTTCCATAAAGGAAAAACCTCGAGCTGGGCGATCAATTTGCATGGATGAGACGCCCAAGTCAAGCAGGATGCCGTGAACATTTCGCCACCCAAGCTCTTTCAAAATTTCTGGCGCTATTTGATAGGATGCCTGGCGGATGATTGTCCGATCGCTAAACTCGGAAAGTCGCTGGCGAGCAATGGTCAGCGCTTCCGTGTCAAGGTCAAGTCCAAGCAACCTGCCGTCGGGTGACGAGGCTTTCAGGATGCCTTCTGCATGCCCTGCAGCACCCAGGGTGCCGTCAAGGTAATCCTTGCCAGGCTCTGGTGCCAATGCATCCAGGACTTCATGGTAAAGAACTGGTTGGTGGGGGAATTTATCGTCGGGGTTGCCAGCGACGGTTCCCTCCCCATGATTTGTGTCCTTCATTGCAGGGTCGTTAAATCCAGGGCGCTGAATCGTTTTTCATTCGCTTCGATATCATTCAGCGATGTTTGCTGTGCTTGCCAGTTGTCTGGCGACCACAATTCGAAGTATTCGCCACTGCCGACCACCACTGCGATCCCCTTGAGATTTGCAGTCTCTCTTAGAAATGCAGGTAAAAGAATGCGACCGGCGCTGTCGAAACTTGTTTTCTCCGCGTTCGCGAAGAGGATCCGGCGGAGCAAGCGGCTGTTTGGGTCCAAGTAACCGATTGAACGCACTTGCTTTGCCATCAGTTCAAACAATTCTGATGGGAAAGCTTGTAAGTTGCCATCAAAGCCCTGGGTGATATAAACTGACTCCCCTAACGCCTCCCTGAATTTTGAGGGAATGGTTATTCGGCCTTTTTCATCGATGGTGTGTTCGTACTGACCCAAGAACATCTGTTCTTCTTCTCCTAATACCAATGGCGCGCCGGGGTTTCCGGCGCTCCACTTAAACACACTATTCTCCACTTTTAACCACTAGTGTTTCTAGTATAGCGTAAATTTAAAATTAAATCAAGGGGAAAATGGGTGAGGAAAATGGGTGAAATAGGCTCAATGGGTCAGCATAATTCAGGAGGAAAAATTATTTTGT
>JAXHUT010000378.1:0-2784 GCA_034189405.1 Chloroflexota bacterium | reverse complement strand
GTGATGTCCAGTCGACGTTCTTTGACAGAAAACTTATCCTTAATAACTTTCCAGGGTTTAGGCAATCCAAGTGCTTTTTCTAAAGTTGATCGGTTCACATCAAGCTCCTCTAGTATCATATTGGGTATATTTCTAATCTCACTTTCTCCTTTTATAGTATCATTTACCCATACTAGATAGCGAGGAACCTTTTTTATTTAATCGGCAGGGGGTCAGATTAGTCAATCATAAACTTTTTATGTATTCAAATAATATTGTTTCAAAATCTGTGAATCAAAAAAGTAATGATCGACTATGGATGATTCAACCGCAGGTGAATTATTCAGCCACGTGAAAATGGTATACTTCAGAAAATGATTGTCATCCTATGTTTTAATAATCTTTTAGGTGTTTCGTCAGCACTGCGTTTCGAATTTCTCTAAATAACCATGGCGAAGAAAATTCTCAACAACCTTGAAAAATTAAATCTGCTTGTCCCATTGACATTGCTTTTGTTGTGCATTCTGGCACACGGCTTGTTGATCCCAACCCTCGGCTATTACTGGGATGACTGGCCCTATGCTTATATTAACCATCTTTTCGGGCCGGAGGGGTATCATGACTTTGTCGCTTTAGATCGACCCTATTCCGCCTGGATTTTTATGGGATTGTCGGCAATTTTTGGCGAGCGCCCCTTTGGATATCACATCAGTGCCCTTTTGTTTTTCTGGTTATGTGTCGTTTTGTTCTGGTATTTACTCCGATTGTTGTGGCCTCAACAAAAAATAGAGGCTTTATGGGCAAGCCTGCTTTTCATTGTCTATCCCGGTTTCCTCGGTCATCCCCAGGCGATCATTTACAATCACCATTTTATCGGGATGGCGCTTTACTTGTTTTCTTTCATCGGAATGGTGCGAGCCATCAAGGTGCCGAAGAAAGGCTGCCTGGCATGGCGTCTGATTGCCTGGCATCTGCCAGCCCTGGGTGCCCTTGTCTTCAGCCAATTTTCAATTGAATACTTTCTGGGTTGGGAAGCGATTCGTCCCATCCTTGTCTGGATTGCGCTTAAACAACGGGATGTTGACCTAGAACGGCGGGTAGGATGGGGTTTGATGCATACGATACCCTACTGGATGGCAAGCCTGGCTTTCCTCATTTGGCGGATTTTTATCTTTCGTTTCCCGACCTATCAACCCCTTGGCGGTGAAGAAACCAAATTTGTGCTCCGTGATTGGGTGGTGTCGATCCTGACGCAGATCTTTGAGACGGTTTTTGGTGCATGGGGGCGCGCTTTTCCGCATTTATCACCTAAGGGGTTCAGTCGATCTTTCTGGCTGGCTTATCTAGGATTGATTGGATTGACAAGCGGGTTTGTTTTTATCCTGCTTTATTTATATTCTCGGAAAAAAGCTGGGGACCAGGGGAGCGAATCGCACAGTGGTTTTTCATTTGGAGGACACACCTTGTTGATTGCATGTGTTGGGATTGCCTTTTCTGGCATGCCTTTCTGGTTGACGGATCTAAATATTAACATCCGGTCGGTGTTTTACAGCCGGTTTACAATGCCATTCATGCCCTGGGTGGCGCTTTTATTTACGGTTGTCCTTCATTATACATATCGGACTCGTCTCAAATTGCCGACACTAGCCCTGATCGCCCTGCTTGTCGGTGGATCAACGGGCTTTCACTTCTGGAATGCCAATTTTTATCGAAATGAATGGGTGGTCCTTCAACGTTATTTCCAGCAAATGACACACCGCATACTAGGCCTGGCTGCACCTCCCTGGTGATAAATGATTTGCGTTCCCTCTCCCTTTATCAGGATGACTCACTGACCGCGATTTTAAACTGGACCTATGCACCTGAGAATGATAGCAATGACCTTGATTACATGGTGCAATACCTGAGTGTGCGACTAGGAGATGAGATACCAGCCCTGAAACCCGGTCTGCAAATTGAACATCCTATCAGGTCGCTTCACTTTTCGGGGTCAACAGATCAGATTTTGATGGTCTACTACGAGCCGCCGGGTTGTTTGCGCGTGCTCGATGATGCGCATCCTGAACGTCTCCCTGAGGATTTTCCAGATTTTTTATTGCCCGTCCTGCCCCTTTCCAAACTTTCTCTTATTGACACTTCTCCCCAAGAAGCGGCAAGCCCTCCCGAGAATCTTTTTAATGCGATTCCTGGAAAATCTTGGTGTCTTTATTTTGAAGACGCTGAACTTGCCGCACAGAAAGGGGATTGGGCACAGGCGGCTGCATTAGGGGATGAAGCTTTTAGATTGGAAGACCAATCCAATGAAGTCACAGAATTGTTTGTGTTTATTGAGGCTTACCTGCGGACCGGGCAGCCAGGATCGGCGCTGGAAGTAAGTAATTATTTGCATGAGCGTAGTGGAGATTCTTATGCTGGGGTGATTTGCGATCTTTGGAAGCAGGTGGCGCGAGAGTCGCCCGAGCTCTTTGATGCGAGTTTCAACATCGAAGCGGTTTATGAAAAATTTTGTCCTTAGAGTTTTCCCTGTCACCTGGCAGATGGTTTCTTAGACCAGGAATCCTCTACTTCGCTTAAGAATTTCAAGGTGTTACAATACTGCCATGTTCAAGAATATTCTGATCTTGTTGCTTGTTCTTTCCCTCATGTCATGCACGACGGTTGGCACCCAGGATTCCAATCCTTATCGGGTGCACTAAAAGTCTGTAGAATCACACTGCAAGGGGTAGAGAGGTGAGCGCACTAAAACTATCATCATCTGAGAGCCAAGCAGCTCGAGCTTTTGCGGTAGTAATTGCACCTGGAAGT
>JAXHUT010000377.1:0-4079 GCA_034189405.1 Chloroflexota bacterium | reverse complement strand
CCGAATTTTAATTTTTGCAGCAATCTTAACCTTAGGGTCTATATAGCGCAGCCCTAGATTTGCACCTTTTATTGATTGTCCGTATCCTCTAAAGTCAAACTTGCTAATTAAACGTAATGGCTTCCTCTGATAGTAATGATACCATACATAACCAACCATTTCAAAAATCGTGTCAAAAATCAGGTCTACACCGGTTAATCGATCTTCTCAAATTCTTCTTTGCCAAGACCGCAGTCAGGGCAAAGCCAATCGTCCGGCAAATCCTCAAAGGGTGTTCCAGGTACGATACCTGCGAGAGGGTCACCTTCTGCCGGATCATAAATATATCCACATGCGATGCATTCGTAAGATGACATTTGTAAACTCCTATTCTGACATTAATTATCTATTGATGGATCTGATGGGTAGTGTAAATTTCTTTTTGGATACCAACCTATTCTTCCCTCTTCGTCCTGAACCTTGACCCAAATTAATCCTTCGAAAGTTGTTGATTCGTGTAGGTCAAGCAGAATGGCATATTCTGCCAACCTGGCGATCTCAGGGCCGCCCGGATCCTGGTAAAGGTAATAATAAGGTGGGAATTCTCCACCGCTTATCACCATCGCGACAATGGGTGTCGGCGTTGCTCGTGTCGGGGTGATGGTCGCCGTTGGTGTCGCTGTTGCACGCACAGGCGTTTGCGTGGGCGGTACCGTGGTTTGGGTTGGTGTCGGTGTTTTTGTTGGGCTGGGACCAAGGGTTGGCGTTAGTGTAATTGTTGGAGAAGGCGTGTAGGTTGGGGGTACAAGGGGATCGAATGTTTCTGAACGTATATGATCTACTTGTAGAGATACGGTTTTGTCAAGCTTGGCAACTAAAATTTCCTGTAAATTTACGACCTGTGCATAGGTTAATGGTGTGTTTGATCGGACAGTGATGTCTAGGTCGATTCCATCCTCGATTCTAAGAATTGTTAATTCCACGAGTTCAGCATTTTGAATTTCCGAAAATTCAGTTTCAATCAGGTTATTAATCAAACGATTTTCTTGTGCTTTAGAGACCACATTGATTCCCAATAGGGTCAGGGGGATTAATAATAACCCTGTTAAGAGACCGGTCACTAAAAGGCTTTTTGGAATCTTATCGTTATTTCTTTGAAATCTCGGCACAAACCCTTCCAAAAAGAAGACAAGAATGGACGCAAAAGCAATTGTGATGGCATTGGTTAAAAAAAGCAGCGTTGCACCACCAGCGATATCCCATCGCCCTAAGGCAATCCCAATGCCAATTGTTGAAAGAGGTGGCATAAGCGCAGTCGCGATAGCCACACCAGGTAAGGCGGCAGAGAGATGCGGCTGCGATAAGGAATATGCCGCGGCCAGTCCACCGGCAAGTGCGATTATAAGGTCATTGGGTGTGGGTTGTGTGCGGGCAAGAACTTCTCCGGGAATATCGAGAAGTGATGGGACAAATGGTAGATAAACATTTAATAGCGTGATGAGTGTTGAAAGCAAAACGGAGAGTAATGCGCCTCTTATCAGCGCGGCAGTTGAATCTCGCGTGAGTGGGCCATCAGCAGTGATTGAACCTAAACCAACACCAAGGATTGGCGACATTAATGGGGCGACGAGCATGGCACCAATAATGACTGATGGGGAATTGTTGATTAACCCAATGGTTGCAATTGCGCCTGATAGGATAACCAGGAAGAAATAATCAAACCCGGGCGTGGCAGCTTTTCGGATGTATTCAATAATTTCTTTCCGCCGCTTTGTGTCAAGGGGTTTAATGTATTGCGACAGCCAGGTTTGTAATCGATTTTCTTGATCCATGGCATCCATTTTACTTGAAAATCTTTTGTTCAACCATCCATCGAAAAATTTAGTTTGTGATCAGCATCCACAAAAATTGATAGGGCGCCATCTCAAATCTTTGTTTTTTGTCCATCGCAGAGCCAACATCCTCATTATCAATAAGGTCGATAAATAGGCTTCCAGAGAAATTTGAAAGGTCCAATGCCAATGTCTTTTCTTCGCCAGTTAGGTTGTGAATGCAAATAATGTTTTGATTATCCAGGGTTCTGAGAATAACAAGAAATTCCGTCTGGTCCTGAGCAAGGAATTCATATTCACCAACGGCAAAAATTGGATGAGATTTACGAACTTTCACCAGGTGCCTCATTTTGTTTAGCAGCGATTCGGGATTTTTACTCTGAGATGAGACATTGACCTTCTTGTAGGTGTAATCCTGGGTATCAATCACAGGCGCATACAAGTCTTCAGGCTTTGCATTTGAAAAGCCGGCATTGAGGCTGTCATCCCACTGCATAGGTGTGCGGACGCCATTGCGATCGAATAACCAAATATTGTCTCCCATGCCGATTTCATCCCCGTAATAAATAATGGGTGCACCTGGCAACGCGTATAATAATGCGTTTGCAAGTAATATTTTTCGGTGGTCATTATCAAGCAAGGGTGCCAAACGACGGCGAATTCCCAGGTTAAGCCGCATTCGCGGATTTGGGGCATATTCAGACCACATCCATTGACGTTCCTCCTCAGTGACCATTTCAAGGGTGAGTTCATCGTGATTTCGAAGGAAAGTGCACCACTGCGTGTTTTCAGGGATCTCTGGAGTCTGAGACATAATCCAGTGAATGGGGCTAGCGTCACCTTTTCGTATAGCCATAAACAAGCGAGGCATTATTGGGAAGTTGAACCCCATATGAAATTCATCACCGTCACCAAAATAAGGCCTGACATCCACAGGCCACTGGTTGGCTTCTGCTAAAAGAATTTTACCCTCGTATTTTTCATCCATATGTCGTCGAAAATTTTTCAGTATTTCATGGGTCTCAGGAAGGTTTTCGCAGTTTGTGCCCTCCCGTTCAATTAAATAGGGGACTGCATCTGCACGAAAGCCATCGATTCCCTTATCGAGCCAAAAATCCATGACATTCATCATCTCTTTGACGACTTCCGGGTTGTTGTAGTTTAAATCGGGTTGGGAAGAATAAAAACGATGCCAAAAATACATGCCGGCTTTTTCGTCGTAAGTCCAATTTGAGTCTTCTGTATCTAAGAAGATGATTCGAGCGTCAGCGTATTTTTCATCCGTATCCGACCATACGTAATAATCTCGATATTTGGAATTGGGATCAGACCGTGATTCCTGAAACCAGGGGTGTTGGTCTGAGGTGTGATTTAAAACCAGGTCTGCAATAATTTTAATGTTACGTTTGTGAGCTTCCTCAACAAGACTTTCGAAATCGTCGATGGTGCCATAATCGGGGTGGACGCCGTAAAAGTCCGCAATATCGTACCCATCATCCTTTAACGGCGATGGGTAGATCGGTAGAATCCAGATGCAATCGACACCAAGGTCCTTAATGTAATCCAGTTTGCTGATCAAACCGGGGATGTCGCCCTTGCCATCCCCGGTTGAATCACAATAAGCCCGAATGTGGACCTCATAGAAAATGGCATTCATATACCAGGGCATATTCTTTTTAGTCATTTTTCCTCCTTTGTTGTTCTTTTGGCTTTGATGATACGGTGCCAGTATTCTCCACTTAATTTTGAATGAATTAGACTGGTTGATCAAGGATAACAAGGTACAAGGCTAATTCAGCTTCCTTTTCAGTAAAAAACTGTTGAAGAGTCTTCAGCGCCAGCCCATCCTGGGTGGGAGGAAAACGGGCTGGAGTTTTATCCAGATATCTGACTTATCGTTTATATACATCTGACATTTTCATTTAGATTCTTTTCTATTTGAATATTTTTAATCTCACCATTTGATTCAAGTATAGCGTTATAAACACGCTGCGACAAGGTGCGTTGGGCTTGTCAAATGCCATCCGTTAGTAAAACAATTTTTTCAGCCGTCATCTTTATGCTTTGGCGTTCAGGATCACGCTGGATCACACCTTCGATGATAAATGGCCCAAATTCTTGCAGCGCGAGATGGTTTTTGCGGTAAAGGTAGGGAGGGATGAATATTTGAAGGGACCCTTCCATATCTTCCAGCGTCAGGACAGCCATCATGTGTTTGGATTTTGTGCGTATCCTTCGATAAGTTTGGCGCATTCCCGCGACCCGCAC
>JAXHUT010000376.1:0-8945 GCA_034189405.1 Chloroflexota bacterium | reverse complement strand
CGGAGATCAAAACACCAGAAGGCGTGAACAGCGAATCATAATCCAGAAGCTGACTCTGCGTATAAATTTCCGGCGCCATGCCAGAACCGCGCACCATCTTGATCAGCCCGACATTGATCACACAAAAAGCGACCCGGGCATGCCGGCTGGGATTAATTTGCGATCCATCCGCAGCCATCACCGTAAATTTTTCCGGTAGATCAGCTATGGGAACAACCGTATCCAGCGGTTCATCCACCGGCAAGGCGCAGCGCAGGTGCCTGACGACATCCGCAGCATAATTGACCCTGGCTTTGATCTGATCCAATCGGTTGGCATAGTTTTTGATCAAATCAACGACTTCTTTTTGGCGTACAGCAATTTTTTCTTTGCGCGCCAACGCCTGGGCGCCGAAGCCCCTCAGTTTTTTTTGGATATCGAGCAAATTGACAGGCATACTTCCCTCATTTAAGTTGGAACATTTGTTTGATTATTTTAATGGCATTTGTTCATACAGGCAAGATGAAAGTATTTAGCTGATAGCTGATAGCTTGTCGTCGGCAGCTCGTAGTTTGTTGCCAATACTTGATCGTTTAAAAACCTGATCACCTTATAACTAGTGTTAGGTACTCAACAGGTGTTAAGTCTCAAATGAACCTTAATACCTCATTTTAGCAAAGTGAAGAGGCCAATCTTTCTTCATAACTAATTCTTGACCATCCTGATCAGGTTCGACATAGATAAATAATTGCTCTCGATAAACATCCAACTTTATCAAAACATATGTATTGATAAATTGCTTATCCATCTCAACCAGGTCTTTAAATAACCGAAAGGCAGGGATCTCTAATTGATCTTTTTGATATTCTTGGACTAAACGAATCAAATAAATACACATTCCATCTTGAGGTTGAAATGGTGTGCAAAACATATCTTGCCAGTTGAAGTCCTCATCAAGGGTTCTGCCTGGAAGAGCATTCGGTGTTTTAGTGTATTGGCGGTAAGCTTCCTGAAATCTAGCCACTGTTTCGTCGATTTCTTCTAGATTCTTGAAATCGAACTTATTCCAGACCTTTCGTGCAAAAACGCTATGTGTTCCCTCTACTGATCCATTCATCCACGGTTTCTTAGGCGCAATAAAAAGAGGAGTGACACCCAACCGAAGCATGCACTGAATAAAGCTTGAAATATATCGTTTGCCTCTTCCTGCAGCAGTGAAACCAAAGCCATTATCAATGCTAAGAATGTCAGGAAGGGGATAAACCTTCCAATCCTGGGTAAAAGTCTCCAAAATGGTCTCAGAACCCTGGTCTGGCACCCTTTTTATCAGTCTGAGTGTAAATGGGTTTTTGTAAACACGGGTAAAAAAATGTATTGGGGCAGTACGGCCATGAATATATTTCTGTCCCAGGAAATCAGCTTCCTCTTGAATGTCTCCCAGAGATGACATCATCCTAATGGGGTACTTTTGTTCTTTTACTGCTTTCAGAGTACTTCTTCTACTCATGGGAAAATTTTTTGATATGACCCGATTTACAAAACTTTTGTTCAATTGCGGATCGCCAGGAAATCTCTTGTGGTACTCATCAATCATTTTACCAGCACCATAGAAGAAACTGCTTTTTTCAAGCTCTCTTCTAATCATGATTAATCGCAGCTCTTCTTGGTCTGTATGAGATCTCTTTTTTCCCAAAGGCCAACCTCTTTGATCACTGATTTCACTGACGAGGTCCTCCGTCCACTTGTAAACAAAGTTCCAAGAAACGCCTAATCTTTTTGCTATTTCTTTTTTATTAAGGGTCTTTTTCTTGTACAATTCGCGTACTTGACGTCGTTTCTTTTCCAGAGTCTCTTTATCATACATATCAGTTTTTCTCCTTTTTTCCTTGATATGAAGATATTAACATTCATTTGAGACTAGGTAACAACTTTATTGATCTGTTTGCGGAGCAGAGGGAGAAATTCCAAAAAACGGACTTATCACCCCGCCAACGGGTGAAAAACGCGATCCATCGTAAGGAGATTGATCGAACACCCTTTGACCTTTGGATTTCGCCTGCCATCTGGGAAAAATTGAAATCTGGTCTGAATACAGAATCTGAAGAGGAAATCCAGGAATTGCTCTCAACAGATTTACGGATTGTCCAACCAAATTACGTCGGTCCAGCACCAGTGGATCTTGGAAATGAGATTTTCGTAAATGAGTTTGGCTCCCATCGGGTCACCCGTTCCACACCTTATGGTGAGTATTACGAACTCAAACAATTCCCTTTAGCAGAGGCTACAAAAGTATCCGAGCTTGAAAACTATCCTTACCTGCCAAAAGTTGAGGATTGGGACCCTGCTTCGGTTACACATCAGATCTCAAAACTTGATGCTGTGGATGAATATTATTTAAGATTTGAAGCATGTGGCATTTTTGAATATTCCTGGCCATTATTCGGACTTGAAAACTTGCTTCTGAGAATGGGTTCTGATGATATGGCGCTGCCCAACGCAGCTATGGCGTATATCACCGAATTATTTATCGGGTTGACCAAGCAGGTTTTAAATGCAGCTGAAGGCCGTTACGATATGGTGTATATCTACGACGATATTGGCACTCAATTTGCGCCAATGATGTCGGTTCAGATGTGGCGGGAATATATCATGCCCTGGCACAAGAAATATCTAAATGCAATTCGCGAATATGGTGTTGATATTATGTATCACTCTGATGGCGCGATTTATCCCTTTATCAAATACCTGATTGAAGATCTAAAAATTGATGTGCTCAATCCAATGCAGAAGACCGCCAAAGGAATGGACTTCACAAAGATTAAGAATAACTTCGGCGATCGTCTTTCATTTTATGGTGCGATTGATGTCCAGGAAGTTTTACCCACCTACACACCAGAGGCCGTACGGGAAGAAGTGATCAATGTTCAGCAAATTCTCGGTGCAGGGGGTGGGTATGTATGCACATCTGCTCACCGGATGCAAGGCGACGTCCCACTGGAAAATGTGATCGCAATGTATACCGCGCCCAGAGATATTAACCAATTTTGATCGTAAAGACATCAATTAAGGTTTTTATATATAAGCAATTGCCCCCACTTCCCAAAAAATATTAACTATAGACTCTTTGGGTTTTTTGATTGAAATTATCCATCAACTCTGAACTACTAAAAAAGAGATATTCTGCAAAACTAACCCCATTCTTAATAATTTGCTGTTAATAATCTTTTAAAATCATCTTGACAAATTGGCAACCTCCGTATATAATTTTTTTGGTTACTTATATGCTCATACGTATAAGTTTCTTTTTCGGACTGAAAGGTATGGTTTCAGCATACTGAAATTCTTTACCCAACGGATCAACTTCTTCTTTGACCATTAAAGGATAATCATTACTTATGTCCATTGAGCTGAGAAATATCACGAAAAGATTTGGCGATGTCGTCGCGCTTAACAATGTTAATCTGATTGTTGACGAAGGTGAATTTGTGACCTTGCTGGGACCTAGCGGTTGCGGAAAGACAACCCTCTTACGCATTGTTGGCGGTTTTATTGAGCCAGATGAAGGTGAAGTTTATCTAAACGACCGGCTGGTTAATCACCTTCCACCAAACCAACGACCTACTGGAATGGTGTTCCAAAGTTATGCTTTGTTTCCACATATGACTGTGGAAAAAAATATCTCTTTTGGGCTCCGGATGCATAAAAAACCAAAGCACAAGATTAAAGACAAGGTGCATGAAGTTGCTGCCCTGGTTGGCATTGAGGAAATGTTGGATCGTTTTCCCCGGCAACTTTCAGGCGGACAGCAGCAGCGGGTTGCAATCGCCCGTACATTGGCTATTGAACCACAAGCACTCCTCTTGGATGAACCATTAGCAGCGCTTGACCGTAAACTGCGGGTTGGAATGCGCACTGAGCTCAGAAAATTAGTCCTGGAGGTTGGTGTCACGACCTTGTTTGTGACACACGACCAAGAAGAAGCCCTTACGATGAGTGACCATATTGCAGTAATGGATAAAAGCCGAATTGTGCAGTTTGGTCCTCCAATCGAAGTTTACGATAAACCGAAATCTACATTTGTCGCCAGCTTCATCGGCAACTCAAATTTATTTCAAGGTGTTTTGGAAGAAGAAGATGGTCAGCTTGTCTTCAAAGCCGAGGGCTTGCGAATGCCCTTCCCTGAAAGTTTCAAAAATCAGAAAAATGAAAAAGTCAACCTCTTATTACGCCCCGAACATTTGAAAATTATTTTACTTGAGGAAAAAACCGACTCCTCAATGAAGCTAGGTGTTCAGGGAGAGGTGACTTTCGTGACTTTACTTGGGTTGTCCACGGAGTACGAGGTCAAATTGTCAACAGGTGCCAGTATTACGGTTGAGGAAAGCCGCAGTCGGGACCAGGAGCCTATTACGGTGGGCTCGAAAGTTTGGGCTTCACCGATTGACGATGAAAGCTACCTCACAATCCCTTCATAACAGGAAGCTTCTGTTGTTATATATTTACCGGTGTTAGGCAAACCGACAGTTCGAAAACAGCTACCCTAATTAGAGAAAGGAAAGCCGTAATAAATAGATAAACTCATATTAGGAAAATACTTGTCTACTTTTTACTTACCCTATTGGAGGAAGAATGAAGAAACTTAAGAAACTAATATTTGTCTTTATGGTGTTGAGCCTTGTGTTAGTTGCTTGTGCACAAACAGCACCGACGGAAGAAGAAGCAGCACAAACCGAAGAAGGGGCTGCAACAGAAGAAGCTGAAGAAATTACTTTGGTTGACTTCGGTTACACAGGCAACATCCAGACGGATCTGTTTGGGGCGTACATGGCAGAACCTTTTATGGAAGCCAACCCCAATGTCACCGTTGAACTTATAGGCGGTGTCTCTGAAGATGCTATCGCACAGATCAAGGCTGCACAGGGAAAATCACCCATCGATACCATGCTGCTCGGCAAGCCCCGCTATCTCCAGGCTGCTGAAGAAGGCTGGATCCTGGAAATTGGGAATGAAGACGATATCCCCAATGTTGTTGATGTTTATCCCAACATTCAGGAACAATGCTCACCTGGTGCCGTTGCCTGGACCGTCGAGATAATCGGTCTCATTTATAACCCCGATCTCGTTCCTGAACCTCAAAGCTGGGAAGACCTCTGGAATCCGGAGTATGAAGGACTGGTCGGCGTGGTTTCACCATCCAGCAATGCGGGTTTCCTGTTCTATTCCATGCTCGCCAACACATATGGAAGCGGTGAAGACGATCTTGATGCACTTTGGGCTAAACTGGATGAGTTGGAGCCCTTTGTTGTCGCCAACAACCCCGAAGCTCTCAGCCAGCTGCTAGAGAATGAGGAAATTGGTGTTGCCATTAACTGGAACACCGAAGCAGCGGTTTCCCTGACTAAGGGCTATAATGTGGAATTCACATTACCCGCACCCGGTGGCATTGGCCAAGTTGGATGCTATGGTGTTCTTAAAGATACAGCCTATCCTGAGGTCGCCAAAGCCTATGTGAACACAGCCTTGGGCGAGGATTTCCAGACTGTCATGTCTCAAGCACCCTTCTATTTCGCCCCTGTGAACAAGAACGTTGAGTTGACAGAAGATGCTGCAAAGATTCTGCCGTCTGCTGATCAATATTCATCTCTGATCACGATTGATTACGGACTTGCACTTCCAATCCGTGAACAGTTAACCGATGAATTTATCCGCCGCTACGGTCAGTAAACTTTAGTATACAACATAAGGGCAATGCGGAAATCCCGCATTGCCCTAAATATTATTGGCCATTACTACTAGAGGGTAGATTATGCAAAACAAACAGAAAAAAGTCCAAAGCAAAAGGAAGGGTGCCTTCCTTGGCGTTACCCCCGCAATTATCTTTCTATTAGTTTTCTTTGCAGCCCCGTTTGTGGTTTTACTATATTACAGTCTCTTAACCATTGAACAAGGCGATATCGTTTCAGGGCCAACGCTACAAAGATATATTGAACTGCTATCTGACCCATTTACCTATTATCTTTTTGGACGAACCATCGGGTTATCTTTTTTAGTCACTGCTTTGAGTGTTCTTCTAGGATACCCGGTTGCCTATCTCCACTCTAAGCTTAAAAATCCCACTCTCAAGACCATTATCCTCGCAATTGTTAGCGCACCTTTGCTGACCAGCAGTTTGATTTTAACCTTCGGATGGATCGTCATTTTGGGTAAAAATGGTATGGTCAACAACCTGTTAATATCATTAAACATAATTGATGAGCCATTAAAAATCCTTTTTACAATGAGCGCAGTGATCATTGGTCTGACCCAAGTCCACCTCCCCTTTATGATTGTGCCCCTGGTTTCAACATTGCAGAATCTTCCCTCAGACCTTGAGGACGCGGCTGCTGACCTCGGCGCTAATAAATGGCAGACATTTTGGCAGGTAACCCTTCCACAAAGTATTCCATCCATCACGTCTGGTGTGACCTTGGTGTTTGTTTTGGCTTATACCGCGTTTACGGTCCCCAGTTTGATGGGCGGTTCCGCCATGCAGCTTGTTTCGGTATACATTTGGAATACAGTCAGAAGCTTGGCTTGGGACACCGCTGCAGCGCTCTCTTCAATTCTTTTGCTGACCTCATTAATTATCATTTCAATAATTAACTTTGTGTCCCGGAGGCTTACCAAATGGCAGCACAGTTAACCACGACCCCAAAAGCTGATCAAAATCAAAAACGAAGGGTCAAAAAACCCTTTATGGACATCTTTGGAACAGTTTTACTTGTAATATTGGCAATAATTTCGCTCATCGCTCTCGTCTTGCCGATGCTCGTAATTGTGATCGTTTCATTTGACGTGGGACCTTTTCTTCGGTTCCCGCCGGAAGTATTTTCATTTGAACGTTACCAAGCTATTTTTGAACTGAATGGCTTTGTTGAGTCCCTGTTTCTTAGCCTGCGTGTTGCGGGTATTGTTGTCGCGGCAGACTTAATCCTCGGTGTCCCAGCATCCATTGCTTTGGTTCGAGGTAATTTCCCCGCGAAATCATTTATCATTGGTTTTCTTCAATCCCCAATGATGATCCCCGGCATTGTTGTTGGTATCTCACTGCTCTTCTACATGTCTTTCATTGGTGTGAATGTGTCCGTCTTTTTGATGACGATCAGTCACATTGTGATTACAATGCCATTTTTAACCAATATTACTTATGCACGCATGCGTTCAGCCGATCCTGTTTTGGAAGATGCTGCGCGGGACTTAGGCGCTAATCGCTGGAAGGTATTTCAGCATATTGTCCTCCCCCATTTGCTGCCAGGGATCATTGGTGGATCCGCTTTTGCGTTCCTGTTGTCTTTTACCAACCTGCCCACTTCCATCTTTACGGCTCCTATCTTAGATGTGCCGATGCCTGTGTATCTGTTCCGGTTAATGATCTATAACATTAATCCCATCGTCGCGCCAATAGCGACTCTGCAAATAGTCCTGACCCTAATCATCTTGATTATTGGCAATAAGACGGTTGGTACCGGTGGATTGATGGGTATCGAATGATCCGTTTTGCTTAAATTTATAAAATAATAGATGAATACACCATTATCGGAGTGCTTATATGACCCCAGACTTCTATGAAACCCCCTTACTTCAATCGGACTCACCCCTTGACGATCACTCAAAAAATTCGATCAAGGAAATTTATGCCAAAGAAAAAGCAAAAGTGCTGAACCTTCCAAGCGATGATCCGTTGGACCCAAAGCGCCGCGCCCGAGTGGATTACACCTGGACCGAGATCCAGGAACAACCCGAAATCCTAACCAAAAACCTGTCATTGGAACGTGAAACCATTTTAGAAGCAGCGGAATATGTTGCTGGACAGGAAATTTCAAAAATTTATCTGGTTGGTTGTGGTGATTCCTTTGCCTCATTGCTGGCTGTTCGAGCGCTTTATGAGAAAATATTTGGCATCACCTGCGAAGCAGTCCAAGCGCTAGATTTCGCTTATTATTACAATCATCCGATTGATGAACAAACATTGGTGATCACCCTGAGTTCAAGCGGAAGCACAGTCCGTACCGTAGAAGCCATGATGATTGCACGGGCAAAAGGTGCAAAAACTCTGACATTCAGTAACACCCCTGGGTCACCGCTGATAAACGAATCTTCGCGCGGGATTCTTATCCGCGCAGAACGCAAGGGTTGGCCTACACAATCCTCAACTGCGGCGATGGCTTTGCTTTTTCAACTGGGATTGGATGTTGCCCGGAAATCCAGCTATGACGAAGGTGTCCTGGACACCTATCAAAACACGCTGGATGAATCTCCGAAATTGGTGCAAACGGTTTTGGATACTATAAACGATCAAATATTGGAGATTGCTCAAAAAGAAGCAGACCGATGGATCTACCTCTTTGCAGGCGGAGGGCCTGCTTTTGCATCAACCATCATCGGGGCAGCGAAAATAAAAGAGTGTACACCGGATCATGCCATTGCTATCCCACTCGAGGAATACCATCACTACAATTCCCAAAAACAAGGTGATCCATTACTCCTGACAGTTCCTACAGGGCCGAGTATCCCCAGGGCTTTGGATACAGCTCAGGAAGGCAAACGCTGGGGCGGACAGGTCTACAGCATTGTTTCAGATGGCAATCATTACCTGGATCAGGCCTCCGATGCGGTGATTACTTTACCACGGATGAATGAGCTGTTTTCACCGCTGGTTTACACTGTACCGTTGCAGCTTTTCGCTTATCATTCCGCAATGGAAAAATTTTATCGCGCTGGTGCAGAACGGTGAATAAGAAAAACAATAGGGAGGCTACCTATGATATACAACAATCACCATCCCAACCACTTATATAGACACAGCCCCACACCGCTTTATCAGCAGCTGGCAGAAATTATCACGAAAAGGATTGAAGCCGGTCAATACAAGCAAAATGATAAACTGCCGTCCGAGAATGAATTAATGGAAACATACGGCATCAGCC
>JAXHUT010000375.1:0-7479 GCA_034189405.1 Chloroflexota bacterium | reverse complement strand
TCCGCGTTGAATGAAAAAGGTCTCCCAGACTCGAATATATTTTTTAGAATTATTGAAGGTTCAACAGGCACTCGAGACGAGCGGGCAGAGAACCTTGATGATGTTTTCTTGTGGTTTTTTAGCGAAGAAAGCCCTGAGACATCATTGTCGACCTTAAAAACCGCAGTACCTGAATCGCCAACAACAGAGAATGATCTCTCAATGGAAGAAGACCCGTCTGCATTGGGGAATCTAGTACAAAATGAGGAAAATGAAGATCTCAATGAAACAGAAAAGCTTAATATAACATTTATAATTATCCTCGGATCAGCAATTGTGTTTTGTTTTATTGCCGCAATTTATCTTGTTTTCCTGAGAAGATAATTGAAAACTAATAATGAGTCACCTGAAAAACGCCAGAAAAAAGGGAAGGTCCAAAATATAGCTCCTTTCTTTTGGGATGAGGGCTTTTTACAGTGGATTCGTAATCTCAATCGCTGCAGAAAAGTGAAGGCACTTTCAAATTGAGCTATAGAAGAAAGGAATATTCGATGCCCAAACCCATTTGTGTTGGATTTCTAGGTGCGGGTGGTATTGCCCAGTCCCACGCCTACGCGCTTGATGCGCTTAAATACTATTACAAAGATATTCCCGAGATCGAAAAAGTGGTTGTGGCTTCACCCACACCTTCCAGTCGTGAAGGATTTGCCGAACGTTTTGGTTTCCAGGAAGCTGTAGCGCCTGACGAAATTTGGGGACGTGATGACATCAACACACTTTTTATTGCTGGCCCCAACCATACCCATACCCCACAATTGTTACAAGCAACCAGCATGCCCAACATTGAGCGCATCTACCTTGAAAAACCCATTGCGATCTCTCAGGAGGAAATTGACCAGCTTGAAACACTGGATACTTCAAATCACGGCAAGTTCATCATGATCGGGTTTCAGTTTCTTCAGAAATCGTCTATCCGCAAAGCCATCAATCACTGGCACAGCGGGGTTTTTGGCGATCCAATTCACTTCCGCATTGAATATTTACACAGTAGCTATCTTAGCCCAGCATACAGGATCAAAAAGGAGGATCGGTTAGTCCCCATACCGCTGAACGGTGCAGCAGTTGACTTGGGGTCACATGCCCTGAGTATGCTGACGGCTTTCCTTGGGAATCACTTGATTGTTCAAGATGCTGCAGCTAGCGGCTTTATGGATGACGTTCCTGAAAATTCCGACTTGTGTACAACGGTTCTGCTGGAAGATCTCAAAACCCGGGCAATTGGCACCATGGTTGCCAGCCGTGTCTCAGCGGGTACCGGTGATCTGATGCGGGCTGAGTTGTGGGGGAGGCGCGGTACGATTTTGGTTGACACCTCGCAGCCAGATCTTTACCGCAGCTTTTTACCTGAAGATGGTTGGGTTACGCATCATATTTATAGCGACTATATGCCTGATTCAGTCTTCCCATCTGATTACACCCCTTCAGGCTGGTTGCGGGCTTTGGTGCATAACCATTACCTGTTCCTGGGTGCTGACCCGGGTATTAGCTTTGTCCCGGACCTGGCGCATGGGATTGTTGTTCAACGCTTATTACAGGATATTGCAGAACATATCCTTATGGTGTGATCATCTGCGTAATTGTGATCGATGTAGTTGCGTGCGTTTTATTAATTTGACCAGCGAAGGGCCATCGTACAAGACAATTGGTTTTCCCACAGCCCAATCCTTTGCCTGTGCCGTGAAGCTGCCCGTGGTGATCAAATAGGCTTTATGCGCGCCTTCATGACCCATTGTGCCGTAAAGATCTCGAACGACTGGCTCGCCGACAGAACCGTTGTAGCGTTTACACTGGATAATCCATTTTTCGTTTTCCGCACTGAGGACAACAACATCAACCCCGTGATCAGAGGAGCCTCCCAGTACCTGTGCCTGGTGACCATATGCTTTAAATAACGTTGCGACTAATTTCTCAAATTCGTCTGGTTTTAAGGCGAGCAGATCTTCAAGCCTTTGTGTATCGGACAATCTGATCCGGTTCTTTCGCCACTTGTTCACCCCCCACGCGATTGTAATGCTACCTGTAACAAAACCGATCATGCCAAAGAGCAAATGATTCGTTTGCTCGGATATTAGGAAAAAAGGCTGTCCACCCTGCCAGTATATGAAGAAAAGGGTAAGCGCCATAAAAATCCAGCCGATGAAAACCCTCTGGATAGCCTGCCTGAAGCGGTCCTTTATGGGTAATTCCATTTGAAAAAACTTTTTTATTCCAAATATTAAGATCAGCGGCCAAAACAAGTAAAAGATGTTAGCAATGGTGATGAGTACTTTCATAATTTGAATTTACTCCGATTTTAAACAAAAAATGGCCAAATAAATGGAAATTGGTCTGACCAACACTTTATTTTACCATGCCAAATGTGATATAAATAAATAGAGCAATACACTGCCGGAAAGAAACGTGGCGTGTAAAGAATACGTGAATCAGTTATTTGATTTAATGGATTTTGGAACTTTAGTGCGTTTTAATGCGTCTATAATATGAAAAGAATTTTACACATAGAAATGGATGGTAAATACATGAGGAAAATTAAAATATTTTCAATACTCATATTGGTTTTCGTTTTAGCTGGATGCAACCTGCCAGCCTCTCAGCAGGGCGATGTTGATTCAGATGAAGGTATGGCAACGGAGATTGCAAAGATTCTTACCGGGACGCCGGTGGAAATTGAACCTTCTGCCACACCCGTTGTAGAAGAGCCTACGGATGTGGAAGAACCGACTGAAGTGGAAGAGACTGAAGAACCAACAATCGAACCCACAGAAATTCCTGAAGAAACGGAAGAGCCTGAACCAACGGAAGAGCCTGAACCAACGGCGACTGCTGAAGAAGAGGAAACACCCACACCCACAGCAGAACCCACAGAGACTTTGGCTGATACTGATCCTGTTCGAACTCTGGGAGACCCCGATTGGGTTGACACCCTTGAAGATGGTGAGGGTTGGGCAACCGGTTATTCCGAGTATTCAAGCATCAAATTTGAGGATGGTTTTCTCAAACTCACAGCAGATCAAGATATTGACGGTTGGCGTCTGACATGGCCGTTCCTTGAGGATTTTTACCTGGAAGCAAAAATGAAATCACCTGAGTGTGAGGGAAACGATCACTTTGGTTTGATGTTCCGGGTTCCTGCGAATGCCAATGCGAACAAAGGTTATCTGTTCGGCATCACCTGCGACGGCAAATATAGTTTACGTCGCTGGGATGGACAGGCCATGCATTTCCCAATTGTCTGGACGGAAGATGATGCCATCAATAAGGGTGAAGATGAGATGAACACATTAGGCATCATGGCTGACGGTGCAAAACTGACACTTTATATCAATGGCGAAAAGGTTGACGAGGTTTCTGATAATTCATATCTGGCAGGCAGCTTTGGCATTTTTGTCGGCGGCACGAATGTGGACGATTTGACAGTGTGGGTTGACCAGATTCGTTATTGGATTATTGACTAGCGATTGCATATATTTGAAAACAAAAAAACAGCGGTCCTTACGCCGCTGTTTTTTACGTTTATCTCAAAGTGTTTAAATTAATCCCAATTGTTTTCCAACATTTTCGAAAATGGTCAGCACTCTATCTAATTGCTCGTTGGTATGGGTAGCCATATAACTGGTTCGAAGTAGTTGGTGTCCAGGGGAGACGGCTGGTGAGATGACTGGATTCACGAACACCCCGTTTTCAAACAGCATTCGCCATGTCATAAAAGTTAATTCATCATTGCCAATGATTATTGGTATCACGGGGGTCACCGAATCGCCTGTGTCGAAGCCCAAATTTTTAAATTCTTTTCGCATGGTGTCGCCAATTTGGTTCACGCGTTCAACTCGGTCAGGCTCTTCTCGCATGACCTCAAGGGCTGCCAGGGCTGCTGCAGCATTGGATGGGGGGATGCTAGCGCTGAAGATCAGACTTCTTGCATGATGTTTAACATATTCAATCACATCTGTATCACCAGCAATGAAGCCGCCTAAGGATGCAAAGGATTTGCTGAATGTTGACATGATCAGGTCTACATCATCCGTCATACCGAAATGGGCTGCAGTGCCGTGTCCGCCGCCAAGCACCCCCATGGCGTGGGCATCATCCACCATAAGCCGCACCCCGTACTCTTTACACAAAGGGACAATTTCTGGTAATGGGGCGATATCACCTTCCATGCTAAATAAGCCATCAATGACCAGTAATTTCCCTGTGTCTGCAGGAAGGCTATCGAGGACGCGTTTGAGATGATCGATATCATTATGTCGGTAACGTTCAATCTTGCCGCCGCTCAATAAAGCACCATCAACAATACTTGCGTGGTCTTCTTTATCCATAACGATGATGTCTCCTCTGCCGACCAGGGAGCTGATTGTTCCAAGGTTAACCTGCATACCGGTCGAGAATACCAGGGACGCTTCCTTGTTAACCCATTTAGAAATCTCTTCTTCAAGGGTTTCATGCAAGGTCAAATTGCCATTTAAAAATCGGGACCCGGTGCAGCTGGTTCCATATCTTTCGATGGCATCAACGGCAGCCCGCCTGACTTTGGGATGTGTCGTCAGTCCGAGATAGTTGTTTGAGCCGCACATGATGATATGGCGATTGTTGTAAATGACCTCAGTCCCCTCATTTTCATCAAGGGGAATAAAATATGGGTAGATTCCGCTTTCTTTTGCCTCTTTGACAGTTGAATATTCAAAGCATTTGTTAAAGATGTCCATAAGACCTTCCTTTAAGAGGTTTGTTATGCCTCTTGATTATTCATGAAATCGCTATTCCTCTTTCACCACTGAGTTAATAATAACACTAAACACTTTAACACCATAGTAACCTTAAAGTTGCTTTTGAGACATAGAATCCTTATAATGTTTATAATTCAACAAATCCTTGTTGTGCTGTTCAGGAGGTAATTATGAAAAGATGTGGCTTGATCACCAGCTTAAGTTTGGTGCTGATCCTTTTTTCAGGGTGCAGCACCCCCCAGGAAGGCTTGCCAACAGATGATGTATTGGCAACCCAGGTCGTTATCATACTCACTGAGACTGCCTTGCACAGCACGCTTCCTCCCACAGAAACCCTTGCGCCGACGCCAACACCTACAGAAGTTCGGGTAACTGAAACGCCCACACAAGTCTTCACGCAAACCTCGGCGCCAACCGAGACCCAGGATCTTTCAGATCCGGCTAATTTGTTGGGCTCGCCTGCCTGGACTTATGGTTTCGATGGCTCATCCAGCCCATGGGATTTTGAATCGGACCAAGCGCTTTTCAGAACATCAGACGGATATCTAAATATCACTGCCAGGGTTAATCCGAATTGGCATAGTTGGTGGGTTTCAACACCGAAATTGAAAGACGCCTATCTTGAAGCAAAGATTGAGATGGGTGGTTGCGCTGGGTCTGATCGTTTTGGGCTGGTGACAAGGGCGAGCTCAGATGGAGAACAATTTTATTTCATGGGTCTAACCTGCGATGGTCGCTGGGGATTCTTCAGAATGGAACCTGATGTGGAAATTGTTGAAATCATTGCGTTCACGGAAGCCGATGCGCTGCCTGAAGATTGGACTGCACCTCACCGAATTGGGGTTTGGATGGTGGGTTCGGATTTTCGTTTTTACTTTGATGGTGAAGAAATTGGGACAGCCACCGATGACGTTCTGACCGAGGAAGGCTACACAGGATTTTTGATCGCCTATTCGCAATCTGACGGGTTTACCACCCGTGTTGATCAACTTCAATATTGGAGTTTGCCCTAAGAAGAACGATGGTGGTGATTTCAAAGATTGCAAATAAAAAAGACCTTCTTAAGGCTTTTTTCCCATGGCACTTGAAGTCAATGGCGTTTTATCTATTATGGATATTTGTTTAAAAAAGTAGACCTTATGAAAATTAAACAAATTTCACTCAAAGATCGACAAGCGATAAAACAATTTATTGACTTGCCTTTTACACTTTATCAAAATACTGAGCAATGGGTCCCACCACTGCGATCGGAGATTAGAAAAATCTTTGATCCATCTTTTCCATTTTACAATTATGGCGATGCCGCATTTGGTCTTGCCCAGGATCAGAATGGTGAGAACCTAGGCCGGCTGGTTGTGGCTAATAATCATCCTTATAATGATTTTCACGAAAGTAAAACCGCATTTTTCTATTATTTTGAATGCGTCGATGATCCCGCTGTTGCTGAGGGGCTGTTCTCTTGGGGATTTGACTGGGTTGAAAGCCAGGGTTTGAATCACATCCTTGGGCCAAAAGGGCTGATGGTATTGGACGGCTTTGGGATGCTGGTCGACGGTTTTGAATACCAACCAGCCTTTGGACAACCGTACAACCCCAAATATTACCCGACGCTTATCGAAGCGCTTGGGTTCAAAAAGGTTAAGGACGTTTTAACTGGGCGCATTGACCGAAACAGCCATTTCCCAGAGAAAGTGCGCAGATCTGCAAAGTTGGTCAAAGAACGACTTGGCTTTTGGTCACCACGCTTAAAAACTAAGAAAGAATTAAAAAAGGTCATTGAAGATTTAAAAGCCCTTTACAATACTTCGTTGGCAGGACCAGCAGGAAACCCACCGATTACCGATTCAGATTTGGATGCCATGGTGTCACAGCTGATGTGGATAGCAGACCCAAAATTGGTTAAGCTTCTTTATAAAGGTGATCAGCCGGTGGGGTGGATGCTTGGGTACCCAGACATCAGCGATGCACTCAAAAAAGCGAATGGGCGTTTATTCCCAACGGGTTGGGCAGGAATCTTGTTGGAAAGCAAACGAACAAACCGAATTATACTGAACGGGATTGGTATTATTGAGGATTACCAGCGTTTAGGCGGGACCGCAATTTTATTGAATGAGATCTATAACAGCGTTATGGAAGATGAGCAATACGATCGGGCTGAAATATTGCAGCTGCGCGAAGAGAATATCAATATTCTTTTAGAGGTTTCCAGTTTTGATATTGACTTTCATAAGACGCATCGTCTGTACGAGAAATATTTGTAAATTTCCGTTTCAGGGTGAGACTTGTTCTGTTAAATCATGCATCACAGGTAAATGATTTTCCTGGTTTTGCCATATTTTGCTTACTCGCATGAGGAATTAGTGAGATATTTGTTTAAATGTTGTGATTTTTATCCCCCATTCTTGTATTATAATAACTAGGCTTGAAAAACATTGTTTCGATTTGAAGTAATAGCAAATAAACACACACAAGAAAGGAAGATTTTATGGGAACAAAAGGACGTGAAATTGTTGGTTTGGACGTTGATGAACTGATCAAGCGATTGAATTCAGCTTTAGCTGATGAATGGTTAGCAGTTTACCAGTATTGGGTTGGCTCAAAAATTATCACAGGCCCTATGGCCAATGCGGTTGAAGAAGAATTGGTTGAGCATGCCGAAGAAGAAAAAGAACATGCTGATCTGCTGGCAGATCGTATTGTCACGCTGGGCGGA